>PCAV01000073.1 GCA_002730675.1 Rhodospirillaceae bacterium
CTGGAATAAATTTTATAGATACTGCTGATGCTTATGTTGGTGGGGACTCCGAGCGACTTGTCGGACGTTGCATTAAAACGTCTCGTGATCATTGGGTGCTTGCAACTAAATTAGCAAATAAAATGAGGCAGGGACCAAATAAAGGTGGTCTGTCTCGAAAATGGGTAATGCAGGCGTGCGAGGAGTCCTTGCGCCGTCTTAGAACAGATTACATAGATATATACTATCTTCATAAGGAGGATCACGCGACGCCACTAAGAGAGACAATAATGGCGATGGGTGACCTTATAAAAGATGGGAAAATTCGTTATTTTGGCGTATCAAATTATCGTTCGTGGCGTGTTGCTGAGATATGTAATATTTGTGACAATCTTGGAATAGACCGGCCTATCGTAAGTCAACCGTACTATAATGCGATGAACAGAATGCCAGAGACAGAGCACATTCCAGCTTGCAAATATTATGGGTTAGGCGTTGTTCCCTACAGTCCTCTGGCGAGGGGTGTTCTAACGGGAAAATATAATACAAAAAGCAAACCGGAGAAGGGAAGCCGGGTAGCTAGAAAAGATAGACGAATGATGCAAACGGAGTGGCGCGAAGAGTCTGTTGAAATCGTTGAAAAAATTAAACGCCATGCAAAGAAACAGAAAGCCACAGTTATTGATATAGCTATTGGCTGGCTACTAAACAACAGTGCCATTACTTCTTTAGTAGCCGGACCAAGAACGATGGGGCAGTGGGAGACTTATGTCAAAGCCCTAGAATATAAGTTTTTGCCAGAAGACGAGGCAATGATAGAAAAGTTCGTGCCATCAGGTCACCCATCAAGCCCAGGCTACAATGATCCTGCATACCCAATAGAAGGGCGCTATCGTATCAGCTGATATTCAAGATACCTATTAAACAAATACTAGCGATATTGAGCAGCACTTCGACCTGCTATTCTGCCAAATACGGCGCCAGAGACAAGACCTGTTCCCCCGGGGTAGTTGAAATGGAACAAGCCTCCAACCATTTCCCCACAACAGAAAAGCCCGGGAATCGGCCGCCAATCAGTCCCTATTACCCTAGCGTCTTCATCAACCTTTAATCCGCCGAATGTAAATGTAATTCCCCCGGTTGCGGAATACGCCACAAATGGGGGAGAGTCTAACCTTAGGGCCCAGTTTGTTTTATTTGGCGATAACCTGGTAGTAGATAATCCATCTTTTTTAGTTGGGTCAAAATGCTCATCGTCACAGGCATTTTCGTTATATTCATGAAGGGTCTTAACTGCTTGAGGCTTATCGTCTATTTCAAGGAGCTCCACCAGTTCCTCTAGGGTGTCTGCCTTGATTGGCTCACTAGTGCTGTAACGAGGCTCGAGTAGATGGATCGTTTTTTGATCAAAAATTTGCCAAGCTAAACTACCGGGTTGTTTAAGTATTTCGCCGCCATATTTTGCATAAGTGTAGAGGCCAACGTCTTCGCCTTCATCACAAAAACGGTAGCCATTTCTATTAATCATTACACCGTAGGGGTATGATAAGCGATTAGACTTGTCGGTACGTCCTCTATCCGCGAAGTCGGGCCACTCGTTTGAAATGGGTGTTGAATGTTTGCCAGACCATTGGCCCCATGGTAGGGCGCCAATCGCTAGTGCCATTCTTAATCCATCACCTTGATTATGTGCTGTCCCTCGCACTTTAGCGTGGTCCCACGGTGCAGCAAGATACTGTGAGCGCCATTGAGCATTGGCCTCAAATCCACCACACGCTAACACGACAGCGTTACTAGAAATCTCCTCCAGGCCATCTGGCCCTTTCACCATAACGCCTGTGACACCTCCATCTTTATTCCTTAGAAGATCGTCAGCGCCAGTTTCATATCGAATTTCGATAGAGTTTTTTTCTGTGGTTTTGAACCAATTGGTCGAGAGACCTATTCCTTCGTGTTCCGCTCTAATAATTGCTCCCTTTTGCCATTTAATTCGGTTGCCCACTTTTATTCCTGATAAAGTAGAAGCGGGCTCCATTGGGATTCCACCGTATTCGTGGGCCCATTTTATAGTTTCAAACGAGTTATCTATTAATATAGTGGAGAGTTCTCTATCCGTTTTATTATGGGTTACTCTTAGTAAATCAGCCCACATATCAGATTTTGAATATGGTAAGACATCTTCGAAAAATCCAGGTATTACATCGCCCGCCATAGGGACCATAGCTTCGAGCTCTCTTGGGTCGTCAAAGGCTATTCTTAAAAGACCACCCGAAAAAAAAGTGTTACCACCACGTTCTTTTTTATTGGCCTTTTCGAGAACTAAAACTTTTTTTGCTCCGGTTTCATGAGCTGAATTTGCAGCGGCTAAAGCGGCATTGCCTGCGCCAACCACTATTACGTCGTAATCAGGCATATAGAAGGTTTCTCCAAAATATTTCCTTTTAATATTCTAACCAACGAAGGCATGAGATAACACCAAAGAGTTTCAAAAACCGAAATAGCTATATGATTTAATTCTGATCGTCAGAATGGTTCATCAAAAAGATTTTTTGAAAAGCTTACTAAGGGCTGTGTCTATTTATGCGCCTGATGACTTTCTTGATTGACGTTTTCTCTCATGCATATCGAGATATTTTTTTCTCAATCTTATAACATTTGGCGTAATTTCTACCAATTCGTCATCCTGGATGTATGAAATAGCACGCTCCAAAGTTAACTTAACTGGTGGGCTCAAAACGATAGCGTCATCCTTCCCGGAGGCTCTAAAATTTGTTAACTGTTTTGACTTTAATGGATTTACTTCTAAGTCGTTATCTCGAGTATGTTCGCCTATTATCATGCCGCCATAGACTGCTTCACCAGATTCGATCATAAGCTGGCCTCTCTCCTCGAGATTGAATAGTGCATAACCAGATGATTTCCCTTGTTCCAAAGAGATTAAGACACCATTCCTCCGACCCGGTATCTGACCCTTCATGGGCCTGTAGGAATGAAATATGCGATTAAGAATTCCGGTTCCTCTAGTTTGTGTCATGAACTCACCATGGTAGCCGATTAGCCCCCTTGAAGGGCACAAAAAAGTAAGGCGTTGCTTGCCCCCTCCAGACGGCCTCATGTCCTGTAATTCACCTTTTCGTGTTGAAACGGCTTCCACTACCGGGCCGGAATATTCATCGTCGACATCGATCACAACCTCCTCCACGGGCTCCAGCTTCTCACCTGTTTCTTTATTTGTCTCATAAAGTACGCGAGGTCTACTGATGGACATTTCATAGCCCTCTCGCCTCATTTGCTCGATAAGCACAGCTAGTTGCAACTCTCCTCGCCCAGAAACTTCAAAAGCATCTTTTTCAGCAGTCTCTGATACACTTATAGAAATATTACCTTCGGCCTCTCTGTGTAATCTATCGCGCAGAACTCGCGAGGTAACTTTATCGCCGTCAAGGCCTGCTAGTGGGCTATCGTTAATCGCAAATGTTACTGCAATTGTTGGCGGGTCAATCTTTTCAGCATGCAGAGGGGTGTTTGCGGCGGGATCTAATATTGTGTCCGCTACCGTAGTTTTTGATAAACCGGCTAGTGCAATAATATCGCCGGCACTAGCTTTCTCCAAAGGAACCCTTTCAAGGCCCCGAAATGCTAGAACCTTTGTGACCCGACCCTCCTCTTTAGGTTCTCCATCTATTGTCAACGATTTCACTATAGAATTTGGTTTAATTGACCCCGACGTTATTCTGCCGGTGAGAATTCGGCCAAGAAATGGATCATATTCCATTGTTGTAACCAACATTCGAAAATTTTCATCGGTTTCTATAGTTGGTGCTGGAACATGTTCTATAACGCGTTCAAACAGACTATTCATGTTACTGGTTGGAGTTGCTGGGTCATCTGCAGCCCAACCATTTTTTGCGGATGCAAATAAAGTAGGAAAGTCTAATTGTTCCTCATTTGCATCTAGCACTGTAAATAAGTCAAACATCTCATCTTGGACGGCAAATGCTCTTTGATCTGGTTTGTCCACTTTATTTACTACAACGATCGGTTTTAAACCCAATCTAAGGGCTTTACCCAAGACAAATTTTGTTTGCGGCATCGTTCCTTCCGAGGCATCGACCAAGACTAGTACGCCATCTACCATCGATAGAATGCGTTCTACTTCTCCGCCGAAATCGGCATGCCCGGGGGTGTCGACAATATTTATCCTGTGATCTTTCCAAACTACCGAAGTACATTTAGCAAGGATTGTTATGCCACGTTCTCTTTCTAAATCATTAGAATCCATAGCGCGGTCTGTTATTGCTTGATTTTTATGAAATGTACCAGACTGCTTAAGTAAAGCGTCGACAAGGGTCGTTTTTCCATGGTCTACGTGCGCGATAATAGCTATATTTCGGAGTTGCATTGGTAAAAAACTTTCCTGTAAAAAGAATGAGCGTTTTTACCTAAAAGAGTCGATAAAGTCTCTTAGAATTTTGGAGTAAGCTAACGAAATTTCGGAAAACTCAGAAATAATGTAAAATCTATCTTAATTTTTTATCCCGACATAAAGACGTTGATGTTATTCCATAAAGTTTTTGTTTTATTTTAGATTCTTTTCCTAAAAAAAATTGGGATCTTGACAAGTATGACCTCATTCTCTGAATACCACGCTCACATTTATTTCAGTTGTGCCACTAAGGACAAAGCAAAAGAACTAATGAATAATATTACAAATAATTTTTCTTTGGATGTCGGAACCTTCCACGAGAAACCGGTTGGCCCGCATCCATGTTGGAGTTTTCAGGTGAAATTTGACACCAAGATGTTTGGAATCTTCGTGCCGTGGTTAATGAAGAACCGCAATAGGCTTACAGTATTCATTCATGCCTGCACCGGCGATAATCTGCTTGATCACACAGAAAATGTATGTTGGCTTGGTGAAATGCGCGAACTTAATCTGAAAATATTTGATTAATTTCGTTGTTTTTTTTCTTCCCGGTTTGGAAAAAAGTCGAGGCATACTTTTAGTTTTTCTGTAGTCATGTCGGGAGCCTCGCTGCATTGAATGTAAAGTTCTCTACATTCTGTATAATGATTATCGGATGGAGAAAATTTTAAATCCTCACAAATTTCCGTAAAACGTTTAGCCAATGTTACAAAAGAAGAACCAGAGTCACCCTGGACAGTGTCTGTTCGTTTATTAAGTGGCTGTACCTTTAAAAATTGTGCGATTGCTTCATTGGCTCGAGCTAAAGGAATTTCTGCCAATCCCTCGTCACCCATAAGTGTCCAATATCTAATATAGATATTTTCGCCCAACATCATTTGACGCATAACTGGGGGTATTAGGCCCGGAGTAGCGGAACCCCATACAATAAACTCGATCTGTTTGCCCCGCTGTTTGTATAAAGTTGGATTGAAGCCAACTTCAAGTTTTTTTAATCTTTCCAGTTCAATCTGATCAAATGTGTCCACCCAAAATGTCGGAAGCTTCTTAGAAGTTAATTGTTTCCTCATAGTTCGCGGAAGGCGAAACCGTGCCCATATGCTATCGTCCTTCTTTTTAAAAATATGTAAACGGTAACCATCCTTCGTGAGAATGCGGGCCTCAATCATCGCCTTTTTGCTAACCGGGTCAGTTAAAACTTCGACGAACCACTGAACACGGGCCGCCTGGCACTCAAAGGATGTCGCGCCAGAAATTAAAATAAGTGAAATTGCAATATGGTAAAAATACTTTTTCATCACCGCGTTTTTTCTATGTTTCTTGTAGTGGTCCCTTATATTAGATCATAAAGTCAAAAAAACTAATAAAACTGGTAAATAAATGATGTTAAAGTTTTTGATAATCATAGCCGTTGTATACTTTAGCATTTTGATATTTTTATTTGTCTTTCAAAGAAATATTCTGTTCNTTCCTGATCGCTCAACGCCAAGTCTCACAGAAACGAATCTATCTGAGATGAGTGCGGTAAATATTGAAACAAAGGACGGACTATNTCTANTCTCTTGGTTTTACCGAGGAAANGTTGAGAAACCCTTAATCATTTANTTTCAGGGNAATGCCGGAAANATAAGTGATAGAGACTATAAAGCGCGNNTCTTAATCGACAANGATTATAGTGTNTTATTATTGGGTTANAGAGGTTACGGCGGCAATAAGGGANAACCAAGCGAAGAGGGGCTAAGGAATGACGGAGAAGCGGCATTAGAGTTTGCTAACAGAGAAGGTTTTGGGGNATCCAACATAGTTTTATATGGAGAGTCGCTGGGAACTGGNGTGGTTGTAGATTTGGGAACCCGTGCCAAGTTCAAGGGAATGGTTCTTGAAGCTCCNTATACGTCAATAGAAGCTCTTGCTAAGAAAAGGTATTGGTTTATTCCTGTAAGTTATCTTCTTAAAGATAAGTTTGATTCCATAAATAAAGTGTCTCGATTAACGTCTCCAACCTTAGTTCTTCATGGCGACTCTGATAAAGTGATTAACCTCGATTACGGGCAGCAACTCTACGACGCTATGCCTCAACCAAAGAATTTTGCTAGGATTCCGGGAGGGGGGCATAGTAATCTTTTTGATTTTGGCGCCGGAGATAAGATTATATCGTTTATCGATTCGCTGAACTAATAACTACGCAACTAATTTTTTCAATAATTTCTTTATGGCGTTGAAGGGCAAGAGGACGCATTCATGACGAGGTTGCACGTTTTTAACAGGTTCAAAAACTTCGAACTCTTCCCAGTCTGGGCTACCAAGTGAACCGGATAGGTAATCTGATAAATTATTGCCAATAGCATTTAATTCTTGCATTTCATGGCCAACCGCAGTCCGGGCCAAAATCTCTGAGGAAGCTTCACACAAAGCGCAACCTCTAACTTTAAAGCCAATATCACTGATGCGCCCACCGTCTATCGAGAAATCTATGTCGATCCTGTCCCCGCAGAGGGGGTTATCAAATCGTATAGTGGTATCGGGAGTATCAATACGTGCTCTCTTTCGTGACTCGCGGGCTAATTTGATTATTTGCTTTTGATATAGCTCGTTTGCCATCATTCACTACCTGTTTAAAGACTACTAGTTGTGAAGTTGTTATATTCATCCTGTGTATCGATATCAAAATGGATATCAGAAGTCTCAATTTCAACTTCTACTATTTTCTCGGGGTGGTTCTTCATGACCTGCTTAGCGCCGAAGTCGCCGCTTACCTCAAAGATATGCGGAAAGAAACAACTTCCTATGAGGACTGGATTACCTCTTTTCCCATTGTTGGTCGGAATACAGATTTCCCGACCCCTTAAGGGGTCGAAGTTCTCTATAATTCGATTTATATGCTCTGGCTGGATCTTTGGCATATCTGCTAAACAAACAATTACGGCGGAGGGAGAAGGGGTGATATTAGCCAACCCGGCTTTCAATGATGAACTTAAGCCTTCCCGAAAGTTAACGTTTTTGACGAAGTTCACATTCAAGCCACTTAAAGCGTCTACGATTTTGTCTTCATCAAATCCCGTTACTACCGTCATAGATGCGACATTTGAATTTAAAATATTAATCGCTGACTTCCGCACAAGCGGGATGCCATGAACATCTAATAATAACTTATTGTTGCGTCCCATCCTCTTTGACCGACCAGCAGCCAGTAAAACGGCATGAATATCTTTGTCCACCGTCATTCATAATTCCTAAGTAACTTACCTATTTCTCGAGTCGACTTACTTTCCCGCGAGGTAGAGGCCTTGATGGAATATCTTTTAACAAGCCACCTCCACCCATCTTCATTATATCTTCACCGTTTACCTCTAAACCCGCCATTAATCTCCATAACACCCAATCGAAACCATTAAGTTTTGGTGACCTTGCGCATCCTGGAATTCCAACAACTGGTATACCTTTAAAAGAGGCTAATAATATGAGATTTCCTGGATCTACCGGCATTCCAAAATGGATAATATTACCGCCAATTGATTGAATTGCAGATGGGACAATATCTCTTCGATCTACAATAGCAGATGCGCCAGCAATTAAAATTATATCGGGCTTTGCGGTTATAGCCGTCCATAACTCGGATGAAAGTTCATTTTCCGAATGGTTGCAACGTTTCTCATCAATTAAAACCGCATCCATCATTTTTAGGCGTTCAGAGGTCACTTCTGCGGTCGAATTCAGCACAGATGCTTTCGTTGTCGTTAACTGGGTCTGAATAAGCATAGCAGTCTTTTTAACATATGGCCTCAAATTAAAAAGAGGCTGGTGGATACTAGAGAATTTTTCTATTTCATTCATAACGCCACCTGAGATAGCAAAAGGTATAATTTTTAAAGTTCCAATCATTTGACCTCTGTCTACGTGCTGAAAAGATGGAACTAATCCAAGCGTCACCGCTTCATTTATAGAATTAAAGTTATTAACAGCTTTGGCCTCATAATTTAGAAGTCCCTTCTTATCGGCGTAAATATTAGTTCGCCCCGTACTTGCGGCGCCTTTCCTAAGGTTCTCTCCTATGATAAGTGAAGTTATGCGATCGGCAGCGTCGTCTTCAAAAATATCGCCTGGCTCGAGTTTAGCGCAAATTAGCGTCCCTATCTTTTCCCCACGCAAAAGTGATAGATCTTCGGAAGACAACTTTCTTCCTTTTTTAAACGTTTTTTTTCCTACCTTTAGCGTATGAGCTAAAACAGCATTTTCTGCATTATCTAATGCAAGACTTCCAAAAAACATTACTATACCTTCAAGCTCTACTAAGATCTTTCTGATGCAGAACAGCAGTCAACTCGGCTAAAATGGAGATAGCGATCTCCGATGGCGAAATAGCTCCAATATCTAAACCAGCTGGTCCATTAATCCGCTTCAACGTCTCCTCATTAAAACCTGCTTCTCGTAGACGCTCTATTCGTTTCGAATGCGTTTTTCTGCTTCCTAGTGAAGCGATATAAAATGCATCGGTTTTTAACGCCTCTTCCAATGCCGGATCGTCAAGTTTTGGGTCGTGAGTAAGTGTCACAACCGCGGTCCGTGTGTCAGGTGCCAGTTTTATTAACGCCTCGTCAGGCCATTCATCCATCAATTTTACACCTGGAAATCTTGCGTCACTTGCAAAGGATCCCCGTGGATCGACGATTGTTACTTCAAAATTAGCTAGTTCCGCCATCGGGGCCAGAGCTTGTGCTATATGAACGGCACCAACCACTATTATTCTAAGTTTTGGATTAAATACTCTTACGAAGTACTCGCCTCCACCTAATGAACGGCTTTTATCGTCTCTGATGCAGGTAAGGACTTCCTCTAACTCTTGCCGGTTAAACGTCATATCACCGTCGATAGATTTTTTTCTATCCATAATCGCCTGCGATCCATCCGCTAACCTTGTTATTAGCGCAATCGGAATCTTATGATCTTGAGCACGCAGTATTTTTTTAAGAACTTCGTCACGCATTTCTTTTAACTTTCAAGGGCCTCGACGTAGACTTTGACATTGCCGCCACACGCTAGCCCAACCTCCCAGGCGTCCTCATTTGATACACCAAATTCTAGTATCTGAGGTTTATTGTCTTCCATAACTTCAAGTGCAGCTTTAACAACAGCTCCTTCTATACATCCACCAGATACAGATCCAATCATCTCACACCTCTCATTCACTCCGAGCTGGCTTCCTGCTGGTCGTGGTGAACTGCCCCAAGTATCAATGACCGTAGCAATCGCTGTTTTCATTCCAGATTTCGACCACTCGGAAACTGTCTCCAATACATCGGTTTTAATTATTGCATCGTTACTTTTTTCCATAAAGCTTCCCCTTAGTGACACTCGGCGTTCTCAATTTCACTCAACTTTTGTAGCCAAGGAGCCATATTAAATCTTGATTGTAAATTGGTTTCTGATAACGCATTTACCAATTGGTCCATACTCTCCAAGGAATGTATAGGTCGGAACTCATCGACATATGGTAATATAGCTTTAACCCCCGTAGGTTTTGGAGCAAATTCTTCATATCTCAGCAAAGGATTGAGCCAAATCAAACGTTTACTTGATTTTTGGATCAGTTTTATTTGTTTACTCAAACCGATACCACCTCCGCGATCGAGTCCATCCGTTATAAAAAGAACAATGGCGCCAGGACCAAGCACCCGCCGGGACCAGTTAAAATTAAAATCCTTTAAGCAATCTCCAATTCTAGTGCCGCCTGACCAATCCTCAACAGCTGAGCTTGTTGCGGCAAGAGCTTCATCAACATCCTTAAATCTTAAAAAACGTGTAACGTTAGTGAGTCGTGTTCCAAACAGGAATGTGTGCACATCGTTGCGGAGAGTCGTAAGAACATGCATAAAATGCAAGAGCATTCGCGAATATCGTGACATGGATCCAGAAATATCACAGATGGCAATAATTGGAGGATTCTTATCCTTTCTACTCTTATACCTCAATGGAATATATTCGCCACAAAACTTGTTTGCCCCTTTAAGAGATTGTCGCAGGTCAATTTTCCTTCTCAAAGATGAGTTTTTAAAGCGACGACTTTTGACCTGCGGAATGGATAAATTCATTTGAGCAATAACTTTCTTGGCCTTGTTAATTTCGTCAGATGACATCTGTTCAAAATCCATTCCTTGGAGCAATTCACTTTCAGAGTATGTCATCACAGCATCAAATTTTAACTCGTCTTCCGTCGATGGATGAACGTAATTTTCCTTAGACATGTTATCGGTATTAAAAGCTTCTTGTACTCGCCGATTTATATCTGCATCACTTGCTCCAGGAGTACCAGTGTTTAATCTAGGCAGTGCCAGTTGCATCATCTTTTCTAGAAGTCTTGGGTTTTTCCAAAAAATCTTAAAAGCCTGATCGAAGATTTCTCTGTGCTCATTTTTATGAACAAATACTGAATGTAACGCCCAGTAAAAAATAGATTTGTCTGCAAGCCCAATTTTATCGATAGCTTTTATAGCGTCTAATATTCTACCCGATCCGATAGGTATCCCNGCTGAGCGTAGNACNCGTGCAAAATACAAAACATTATCGGATAGTTTTTCNCCAGATCCGGTGTTTAATTGATTAGCGATGTTAGGTTCGGAATTCTTNAATGTTTTTAAATTCAAGTTTGACTTCCCATTCCTAACTCAGCCTGAATNTCTGATAATATANTATTGGCTTGATCNCCTTTTATTTTACNTATGTCATCTTGATACTTNAGTAAAANGCCCAANGTATTATCNACGGCTTTATAATCTAAGGCGANNTGATTTAGCTGAATTAAAGAATGCGCCCAGTCAATTGTTTCTGCAACACCTGGGTTTTTAAAGAGATCCATTTTCCTAAGCTTTTGNACAAAAGCTATAATATGATTGCTCAATATCTCTGGTGCCTCTGGTACCTTAGTTTGTAATATTTGAAGTTCCCGATTAGCTGAAGGGTAATCTAGCCAATGATAAAAACATCGGCGTTTCAATGCGTCATGTATCTCTCGGGTTCTGTTAGATGTAATTAAAACAATAGGAATGTCATTTGCTGAAATTATCCCCGTCTCAGGGATCGTAATTTGGAAATCAGAGAGCACTTCAAGTAAGAAGGCTTCAAATGGTGCATCTGTCCGATCTAATTCATCGATAAGTAAGACTGGGGCCCCACCAGCTTGCGGTTCCAGCGCCTGAAGAAGTGGACGTTTTATTAGGAATTCTTCAGAAAAAAGATCTTTTGAAATTTCTTCCTTGTCGATATCTGCTTTTCCCTCCATTAACCTTATATGAAGCATTTGTTTTGAGTAATTCCATTCATAAACCGCGGTATTAACATCTAATCCTTCATAACACTGAAGTCGTATCAGTCGCCGACCCAGCATTTTTGATAGTACTTTTGCTATTTCGGTTTTTCCAACGCCTGCTTCACCTTCTAAGAATAATGGGCGCTTTAATGAAAGTGATAAAAATAGTGCCGTTGCCAACGCCTCGTTTGCTATATATTTTCCGCTCGCTAAAAGTTCTTGGGTATCTTGGACAGATATAGGATCTTTGAGAGACATAAGAGAGTACCCTTTAGAAGGCTATTTTAAAAATGCTATTTACATTCAACAAAGCTAATGGTTTTAGTTTTTTTTTAACATCACTATAATCAATATAAGCGTTAGTTGCTAATACGCCATCTTTCCGGTAATTCATAACAATCAATAAAGGTTCAGATGAGTTAAATACACCCAGAAAAATAAAGGTTTTTGCAAAGTCATGAATAAAGCTCCGATCATTGAAACAGGATTATCTTCTTTAAATGCGGTTGAAGATACTATATCGCAACGTCGTTCTTTGCGGGGTTTTCTCGATAAACCGGTAGATCGAGAGATTATAGAACGGATACTTCTTTTGGCGGGGAGGGCACCAAGCGGCACAAACATGCAACCTTGGCGTGGACATGTCATAATGGGTGAAGCACTCGAGCGGTTTGGAAAAGGTCTTTTGGCTGCAGCAAATGATCCAAAAGCAAAAAATGATTCAGAATTTTCCTACTATCCCGATGAATTTTTCGAGCCATATAAAGGCCGCCGTCGAAAAGTTGGGTGGGATTTATATGGTTTGCTGGGGATTAAAAAAGGCGATTTTGAAAAAACAAAAGCCCAGCATGATCGTAACCTCATATTTTTTGATGCGCCAGTCGGCATGATATTCACCATTCATCGGGATTTAAAAATTGGTAGTTGGCTTGATTTTGGTATGTTTTTGCAAAACATAATGGTACTCGCAAGAAGCCATGGGTTGGAAACTTGCCCACAAGCTGCTTTCTCTCACTTTCATAAAACCATCAGAGAATTNATTCCAGTTGGAGATGAAAATATAGTTGTCTGTGGTATGGCGATGGGATACGCGGACTGGTCNCGGCCAGAAAATGCCTTGATACCGGACCGGGAACCATTNGAAAATTATATTTCTTTTGTNAATTNATAAAAAAGGCGCCGCGAAGGTCACCTTTTTTGAAGAAATTANTNCATTTTCAGCTAGCAGCAGNCACNGCCCTTTTNGCCATNGTCACAACCAGACTNGCACGATAGTCGTTTTGTGCGTGTATATCTGATAACAAACCATCNGGCGAGATAGANAGGTCATTCAGGCTCTCTGNGCTGAAATTTTGGTTCAACGCATCTTCTAAGTTGCTCGCTCTAAAGACNCCATCTTCGCCCGCTCCCGTCACGGCTACNCTTACGCCNGAATTCATTTTTGCNACGAAAACGCCGACTAATGCATATCGNGAAGCTGGNTTTGGGAANTTCATNTAAGCAGCTTTTTCTGGAATNGGGAAGCTAATTGAGGTTATCAACTCACCTTCNTNAAGCGCAGTATCAAACATTCCCATGAAAAAATCATCAGCTATNATTTCACGNTTATTTGTTGTTATANTAGCNTTNAAGGCCAAACAAANCGCTGGATAGTCAGCTGCCGGGTCATTATTCGCAACCGACCCACCTATGGTGCCTCTATTCCTAACCTGCGGGTCACCTATTCCCTCTGCTAAATCAGATAAAGCAGGCAGCGTATTTTGGATTTCCTTTGAACTGGCTACTTCCGCGTGTGTTGTCATAGCGCCAATTTTAATAACTTGTCCAACCTCAATACTCGATAAACTTCCAATGCCGGATAAATCTATTAAGTCAGAAGGTTGTGCTAACCTTTGTTTCAATGTTGGCAGTAGAGTTTGGCCTCCTGCTAGAAATGCTCCATCCTCCGAACTCTTATGCGTATTAATTGCATCATCAACGCTTGATGCATTTTTATAACTAAAATCGTACACCTTTTTACTCCTGTTTTCTGGGGTTGGGCTATCCAGCGGTTTTTGCTGCTTTTATAGCATTCCAGACTTTGGCAGGGGGCGCAGGCACTGATACATCACTTGCCCTTAGGTCAGAGAGCTTATCAACAATTGCATTTTTAACTGCCAGCGGCAATCCTATTGCACCGACTTCACCAACCCCCTTAAGTTCAGAACCGTTGATCCCCAACTCGTTTCGCACTCGCTCCAACACCTGTATTAATCGTCTCATCTGGCATATCAAACTCCTGTATTTTTTGCAGCCTCTTTAATCGACTTAACAATATTGTGATAGCCTGTGCAACGGCAGATGTTTCCCTCCAGCCATTCTCTTATCTCTGTTTCAGAAGGCGAAGTATTCTTATTCAAAAGGTCTACCGCGCTCATCACCATTCCTGGTGTACAAAAACCGCACTGCAAACCATGGTTGTTTCGAAAGGCTTCCTGCATCGGGTGAAGTGTATCGCCATCGGCGAGCCCCTCAATTGTTATGATTTCTGCGTTCATTGCTTGAACCGCTAACATGGTGCAGCTTTTCGCTGAGTTTCCATTTACATGAACAACACAGGCGCCGCATTGACTTGTATCACAGCCAACATGAGTACCTGTTAATCTTAGAGTTTCCCGTAAGAATTGAACTAAAAGGGTTCGTGCTTCAACCTCTCCAGAAACCTTTTGTCCATTAACTGTCATTGACACGTTTGGCATGACGTTAATCTCCCGCATTTTTTTTCCATGAGAATATGTCAAATGACGTTCGTCACCCAGTAAATATTCCCCCAATAAAACACTGTCACGTGCATTTGCTCACGGTCAAGTACAAGCTAAACGAATATCGGATTTTAGTCCAAATTCAAGTAAAATATCCCTGATCGCCTGGTTTTCTAATTACGTATATTATAGTAACCATTTTCGTGGAATTTATATTCAGTAGCAAAATAAGATACCTCTAGTTTTGAAAGTGCCTACTTTCCTATGTCTTTCAGTAGGAAAGGGGTTGTTTGATATAGAAAGTTCACCCAATTAGAAAATAGAAGATGACCGTTACCCCGCCAACTATTTACAGGGTCGTTTTTAGGGTCATCATCTGGATAATAATTTAATGGGAGATTAACATCTTGCCGGGTGCTCAAATCTCGAATGTACTCGTTGTGCAATGTGTCGGAGTCATACTCTAGGTGGTTGAACATATGCAAATGTCGGCGCTTGACATCCTGAATTAGACATAAGCCAGAAGCGTCTGATTCAATGAGAATTTCCAGGTGAGGAAAATTGGAGAAGTCCTTGATTCTATTTTCTGTATGGCGTGAAACCGGCGTGTTGAAGGTATCGTCTAAGCCATGCAGTAATATCGACGGGTGCCGCCGTACAGTATGTTGAAAAACGCCAAACATCTTCCGCTGAAGTTGATATTTAGGGATTTTATAAAAATGATACAAGGCAGCCTGCGCGCCCCAGCATAAGGTGAATAAACCGTGCACGTTTGATTGTGACCAGTCCAAGATAGCACACAACTCGTCCCAATAAGTAACCTCTTCGAAAGGTAACTGTTCTATTGGAGCCCCAGTGACGATAAGACCATCAAACTTCTCAGTTTTTATATCTTCCCACTTTCGGTAGAAGTCCAGCATATGCTCTCTGGAAGTATTTTTAGGTTGGTGGCCACTTGGTGCAAGAAGCGTTATCTCAATCTGTAACGGTGAGCCTGCTAGAACTCTCGCAATCTGAGTCTCTGTCTCGATCTTTTTTGGCATTAAATTCAAGAGAAGAATACGCAGCGGACGAATATCTTGGCGAATGGCGTCATCCTCTTTTATAAGGAGCACACCTTCTCTTTCTAGGATATCAGATGCTGGTAGATCTTGTGGTATTTTTATCGGCATTCTATGTCAAAAATTCTCAATATTCCGAAGAACTAAGATTTAACCTACAGTAATATTTAATTTATTAGTAGAAAGAATTTCATTCTAAGATTTAGCTGCAACTTTGATACGGCGCATTTAATATTTTAGCATGATGATCAATGTGATCCGCCATAAACGTTGAAATGAAGTAATAACCATGATCATAACTCTCGTGTTGACGAAGGTTCAGCTTCACGTTCGCATTTTTGCATGCCTGTAAAAAGTTATTTGGATGAAGTTGTTCCTGTAAAAAAGCATCAGCTAGTCCTTGATCAACAAGGATTTCAACATTTGTGGGGTTGATAGCTACGAGTTCGCAAGCATCGTAACTCCTCCATTTTTCTATTTCTGGTCCAAGGTAATTGGTAAATGCTTTTTTCCCCCATGGGCATTCCATTGGATTGCATATAGGCGCAAAAGCAGAAACTGATTTAAACATATTCTGATTCTTCAGAAAAATAGTAAGGGCGCCATGTCCTCCCATGGAGTGTCCGAATATTCCTATTCTGTTTATATCTACATCAAAATTATTGTCGATTATATCTATTAATTCTTTAGTAATGTAACTGTACATTTTATAATTCTGAGCCCACGGCATTTTCTCAGCATCTAGGTAAAATCCTGCACCTGTTCCGAAATCCCAATCACGGTTTTCGCCGTCAACACCAGCCTCTCTAGGGCTGGTGTCGGGACAAATTATAGCAACGCCGTGCTTTGAAGCGTACTCTTGTGCACCAGACTTAATCATGAAGGTTTCATCAGTACATGTAAGTCCTGCCAAGTATATTAACGCAGGCACTTTTTTTCCATCATCTTTTGGTGGTAAAAATAGCGAAAAATTCATCGTGGTTTTCGTAAAAATTGAAGCGTGAGAGTAGAATTGAACTTCTCCTCCAAACGAACCATGATTTGATTTCAAGACGCAGTTATTGCTCACTTTGTCCTCCATCTTTTAGATTAAAGAACTATTTCTATATTTAATGTGCTCCGATTTGCTCCAACTAATCGCTAAATGCATTGATTTTGGTGCAAATTGGCATACCCACAAATTCTTTCAGTTCGAAGCGCAACTGTAAAATAAAGAAGTTTCGCTTTTTAAAATGTACATCACAATTACCTTTTTAGGGAGATACTTGATTTTTGTTCTGAATACTAGAGCTTGAAGGTTAAAAATATCACAAATGGTATCGACGTTTTACCTGTGCTTATTAATACAGGTTTGTAAAAATATTTTCAGTCGGTTACAGTTTATGCGTTAGCTAAAACACCGGAGGAAGTCATAAAATGAAAACAAGAGCGGCAATTGCATGGGAGCCAAATCGACCCCTAGAAATAGAAGAAATTGATTTAGATGGGCCAAAAGCAGGTGAAGTTCTTGTAAGAATAGTGACAACAAGTCTTTGCCACACCGATGTTTTTACCCTTTCTGGAGAAGATCCAGAGGGGCTCTTCCCTTGTATCCTTGGTCACGAAGGTTGTGGGGTTGTGGAGGAAACTGGCCCAGGCGTTACCTCGGTAAAACCGGGTGATCACGTTATCCCACTTTACGTTCCCGAAGACCCAAACTGTCCTTATATAAAATCAGGTAAAACTAATCTCTGCCAAACGATCAGAAAAACTCAGGGTGAAGGTGTTATGCCTGATGGAACCTCAAGATTTTCATATAACGGAAAACCGATACTGCACTATATGGGAACAAGCACGTTTAGCGAGTATACTGTTTTACCGGAGATTTCTGTAGCGAAAATTTCGAAGGAAGCTCCTTTATCGAAAGCTTCTGTAATGGGTTGTGCGGTACCTACGGGTATTGGCGCTGTTCGTAATACTGCAAAAGTTGAAGAGGGCGCAACAGTCGGTGTATTCGGACTAGGTGCGGTGGGTATGGCTGTAATTCAAGGGGCTGTTCTTAAGGGCGCTTCACGCATTATTGGCATTGATATTAATTCGAATAAATTTGCCCTTGCAAAATCACTTGGCGCTACAGAGTGTATTAATCCCAGAGATTATAAGGATCCAATACACGAAGTTCTTATAGAGATGACTGGTGGTGGCTTAGATTATACATTTGAGGCAGTTGGTAATGTTGAACTTATGCGTTCCGCCCTAGAAGCCTGCCACAAGGGTTGGGGCGAGTGCACCGTGATTGGTGTAGCAGGCGCGGGGCAGGAAATTTCAACACGGCCATTCCAGCTGGTAACGGGTAGAGTTTGGCGTGGCACGGCTTTTGGCGGCGTACTAGGCAGGAGCCAGCTTCCAGGAATGGTTGACGAATGGTTGAGAGGGGATTTTAGTGTTGATCCATACATTACACATCACATGAATCATAATCAAATTAACACGGCTTTCGACCTTCTAAAGGCGGGCGAATCAATCCGTTCGGTAATTCACTTTCAACCTAATGATACCATGACTGTGAACTCGTTGCCGGGGGACATTCTGGAGGAGTAGAGAGGTATGGAGCGATAAGTATTCAAGCAAATAATTTTTTTGTGTAGAATAAAGTACACAAACATCGTTATTACTAAATAGCAAAAAAATATTATTGTAGCCCTCTCCACAAAATCAGAGGAACCTTTCGGAATTAAGTGGAGCTTGCGCAAATAAAAGTTTATCGCCAATTCGTTCTTTTATCTAAAGTAGCAGACTTAATTTAAGACGCGTATAATACGAAATTAACAGTTTTGGAAGGCAAAGTAAGTTTAAATGATACCTCCGTACACCTTCAACACCTGCCCTTCGATACGATTTGGTGAGCGCTCTATTGATAATATCGGAGCTATGGTTCGTGACATTGGACATAAGCGAGCTTTGATTGTCTCTGACCAAGGAATGGTTTCAAGCGGTATAGTCAAAAAGATATCGTCCCTTTTAAACGACGATGGGTTTGGAGTGGATTTATTTACAGATGTCGTTGCTGATCCACCAGAGACTGTAGTCCTCTCCGCTGTGCGTACTGCTCGTTTGGCTAAATCGAATATAATTATAGGGCTTGGAGGCGGGTCTTCCCTAGATGTCGCAAAGCTTGTAGCGTTACTTGTGCCCGAGCATCAGAGCCTAGCCGAAGCTTACGGTATTGGAAATGCTATTGGTCCGCGACTGCCATTAATACTTATTCCCACCACAGCCGGAACCGGTTCGGAAGTAACTCCTATAGCCATTGTTACAACGGGGGAAAGTGAGAAGATGGGTGTTGTATCGCCTATAATCATTCCGGATATAGCTGTACTAGATCCTCTGCTGACTGTTACTGTGCCAAAGCATGTAACAGCTGCGACTGGTATCGATGCTATGGTGCATGCCATAGAGGCATATGCTTCTACTTCTGATAACAACAATCCAGTTTCTAGGCAATTGGCGCTACAGGCATTAGAGCTTCTCGGCGGGGCAGTTGAAGATGCAGTAAAGGATGGTAGCAATCGCCAAGCTCGAGCCAATATGCTTCTTGGGTCCATGCTTGCCGGACAAGCCTTTGCCAATTCTCCTGTTGCGGCCGTCCATGCTTTAGCTTATCCAATCGGTGGGCATTTTAAAGTTCCTCATGGATTGTCAAACGCATTAGTTTTATCACATGTTTTGAGGTTCAATTCTGTGGTTGCCCCAACGCCATATGCAGAAATGGCTCCTCACGTATTTCCTCACCTCGCTGAGTTGGGAACACAAGAGGCGGCTTCGGCTTTTGCAGAGGGGTTAGCTGAACTCAGTGAACGATGCGGATTGGAGACACGTCTCCGAGACGTAGGTATTCCTGCTGAAGCGATTGACCGCCTTGCCATTGATGCGATGAACCAAACCAGACTTCTTACAAATAATCCACGACCTTTAAATGAGAGCGATGCACGGTCTATATATCAAGCAGCGTGGTAATCGCATTTGCATTCCGGCAATATTTATAAGCTTGTTATCATGTTAGTCGACTGAAAAAGAAAACCAGATGTAGTTATTTTTTGAGAATACCTATTTAATAAAGCTCGTTTTTAGATTTTATCTGACTTAGGACCCTCTAAAGTAGGCGTTTCAATGCTTAAGGGCTTGCTGGCGGTTAGCGCTAATGCAGCTCTAGTTTCAATATTATGGTGCTCCCAATCAAAAAAGGCGACTTGTAGATCAAAACTTTAGGTGAACAGCAAAGGCAACCAAGGTAGCTATTGATACTAAGCCCAAAACCCAAATTGTCCAATGTGTGTTTGGGTATACATTTTCTTCACTTTTATGATCGTCTTCCATTATATCCCCCTTTTCCTGTTCAGTCATACTATCTAAACTATCCGAGGCATCCGGTGACGGATCCGTACCCCCGTCTACTAGCTCGGTGAATTTATCAAAAAATTCTCTTGATAATTTTTTTGCCGTGGAATCTATCAACCGGGACCCGATTTGCGCTAATTTACCCCCTACTTGAGCCTTAACCATGTAGGACAGAACTGTTCCACCGTCATCGCTCTCCTCCAATTTAACGTCAGCACTTCCAGATGCAAATCCTGCTGCGCCTCCTTTACCTTCTCCAGAGATTTTATAGGAAGAGGGGGGAGATAATTCTGTAAGCTCGACTTCACCAGAAAACTTGGCTTTGACAGGTCCAACCTTGGCTACAACGGATGCGGAAAAATTCGTATCAGAAGCTTTAGTTAATGTTTCGCAACCGGGGATGCACTGTTTCAATATTTCAGGATCATTGAGGGCCGCCCAAACCTTTTCGCGATCCGCCCTTAAATTGTATTCGCCTTCAAGTTCCAATGTTTTACTACCTTCGTTTAGCGGTTAAGTAAATTTTTATAAATTCCCCAAACTTAACAAATTCAGACTAATAAAGAATTAATAACAATATTATCAGTAAAAGAGCAGATATCCAAGCAACGCTGGACCCTAAAGCTGGCGTTCTCGATAGAATTCCCGGCTCAGCGCTTAATTGCTTTACGTTGTCTATTAATTCAGAAACAGATTTTGATGCTATCCCATAACAAAATTTATTAAATGCAATTGTATTTTGAGCACCCCAAACAATTAAGGATTTTATGCCTCTTCTGTAAAACCAATCAGTGTCAAGGTTGGTAGAATGTAGTTCTGGAGGGTAGATTTTGGTAAGCATGAGTACTGTGAATGCAAGCGCCGAAAACATCAAAAGCTGCAGCTGATTTATTACATGGTATGCTGTATACGGCTGATACTCTACCACATATGGAAGCATAGCATACAACGGAGCAGGGTACACTCCTATTCCAACGCATAAAACTGCCGCTATAAACATGGCTAGAAGCATTGTCCACGGGGCTTCTTTAGGTCTTAGTCCACTATCATGAGCAAAAAATGCAAAATAGGGTATCTTAATTCCAGAGTGATGAAAAACACCTGCAGATGCGAATAATAGTACTAACCACACTCCCCAATAACCCTCGGCACTTACCGCTGTAAGGATCATTGATTTTGAAATAAAGCCGCTGAAAAGAGGAAAACCAGAAATTGAAGCAGCGCCAATAATACAAAAACTGGTAGACCAAGGCATAGTTTTGAAAAGGCCACCTAGATCGGATCCGTTGCACGTTCCAGTGCGAAGAAGCACGGCACCCATACTCATAAAAAGAAGGGCTTTATATAAAATGTGACAAAATGCATGGGAAATAGTTCCGTTTAAGGCCATCTCTGTTCCTATCCCGATTCCAACAACCATGAAACCTAACTGATTGTTTAAGCTGTAGGCTAAAACACGGCGAAGATCGTTCTCTATAACAGCATAAAATATTGGGAATGCTGTCATTATTGCGCCGATCCAAATTAATAGATCTGTTCCGGGGTATGAACGAGCAAGAGCGTATATCGCTAATTTTGTTGTAAAGCCGGATAAAATCACGGTCCCGCTTATGGTGGCCTCGGGATATGCATCTTGTAGCCAATTATGGAAAAGTGGGAAAGCGGCTTTTATTCCAAAAGCCAAAATAATCAGGATGCCACCGGGTGCATGAAGACCTATCTTATTAAAGTCGATCGATCCAGTGGCTGAAAAATGAACTAACAGCCCCGTCAACAAAATTACGCCAGCGCCAATCTGAACTATTAGATAACGCATGCCAGCTGAAAACGCCTTCTGGGTTCTTCTCGCCCATATTAAGAATACAGAAGCGACTGCTGCGATTTCAAAAAATATAAAAAGAGTGATCATATCGCCGGCAAAAACTGCTGCGAGTGCTCCGCCAGCATATGTTAATGCGGCACAACGTTGGAGCTTATCAACAACATCCCCGACTGCATATAAATTCCCTAAAGCAGATGCAATTAAAAAAATAAGTCCGAATATACGGCTCAATGCATCGAGTCTAAATGTTTCCAACTGATAATTCAGAAAGGAAACAGTTCCGTGATTCCCAAAATTTAAGGATAATAAAAAGGGTATCAATAGTATTGGAAAAATTATCGCGAACCAGCGACTTAATGATTGTGGAAGTAAAATGGCCACGAACGCACCAATAATTAACCACAGACCTGGATTAAGTGGGAGTAAAAACTCAGCTATCGCTATCATAATAATCCTCCCTTCTCATTAGAATGATCCTCATCAATTTTGCACCAATGACGAGCCCGACACACATTATAAATCCGTAAACCGCATAAAATCCAAACCAAGACTCAAAACTAAAACTTACGTGTTTATGGTAAAAAAAATCGGAAAAAAATAATGCGGTGCAAATTAGATAAAGAGCGTAGATAATCCGATTAATATTTCGTTTATTATCAAGCCAGTGTGGGTGATCTCTATTATATTCTTTGTTTGCGTTCGCTTTATCCTTCATTTCTCGCGGTTCCTAGCTAGCTATCGGACGAAGTAGCTCAACAATATGTTCAGCAAAGAAAAAGAGGGCTAGGCAACCCAGCGCAGTCAAACAAGGTGGAAGCACACACAATATGGGCGCCTCCTGTATTTTTGGTTGCACTCGATCGGATAACTCATCGGCAGGTGCAAAAAATCCTTTAGCAACGATGGATAATAGGTACCAAACATTCAGGAGTGAGCTCAACATGTAAACGCCTATTACCGTCCATATTTCAGCATTTGCAGCAGCTAACGCTAAATACCATTTGCTCCAAGTGCCAGCAAACGGGGGAAGACCAATAATGCTTAGCGAGCCGATAGCGAAAGCTGCGAATGTAAACGGCATTTTGCGGCCCAGTCCCGTCATCTCGCTTATTTCTGTTTTGTGTGTAGCAACATAAATTGCACCGGCACACATAAAAAGCGTAATTTTCCCTACAGCATGTGTAACAATATGCAATCCGCCACCTAGAATACCTAGCCCGTTAGCTAGGGCAGCCCCTAAAACGATATAGGATAATTGGCTTATGGTGGAGTAAGCTAGCCGTGCTTTTAGATTGTCTTTTGTTATAGCAACAATGGATGCCGCAAGAACTGTAAAACTCGCCACCCATATAAGCCAAGTTGATGCTCCGGTCTCTGACAAAAATTCTATTCCAAAAATATAAATCACTACTTTAAGAACGGTGAATACACCAGCTTTAACAACTGCAACAGCATGCAACAAAGCGCTCACCGGGGTAGGAGCCACCATGGCCGACGGTAGCCATCGATGAAACGGCATTAACGCAGCTTTACCGATCCCAAACATATACAGTGCCAATAAAATAGGAAGTAGAGTTGGATCAATTTTTCCCTTCAAAATACCTGCGGGTGTGAAATCTAGCGTTCCGGTAATCAAATATGTCCAAATGATAGCAACCAATTGAAAACCGATTGAGGTACCAATTAATAAACCTAGGTAAATTCTGGCACCTGACTTTGCATCAGAATTTTGTTTGTGAGCAACCAACGGGTAAGTGGAAAGCGTTAATATTTCATAAAAGATGAACAAGGTGAACATGTTGCCTGCGAATGCAATGCCCATTGAACTAGAAATAGCGATTGTAAAGTAAATATAGAAGCGGGTCTGGTTTCCTTCTTGATTGCCCCTCATATAACCAATCGAGTATAGGGAATTGATTATCCATAGCCCTGACGCAATACAGGCAAATACCATTCCCAAAGGTTCGACGTTGAACTCGAGCGCTAAGTCCGGGAGAATTTCCTTAAATGTAAAGCTGACTGTTGCACCCGAAAGAATTTTTGGTAACAGACTGTAGACAACAAATGCAAGCACAAGAGAAGAAACAAGAGTGCAAGCCTCCCTTAAGTTAGGGGCACGACGTAAGAGCGATATTCCAATTCCGCCTAAGAGCGGTATGAGGATAGCAAGGATTAAGGCACTTTGGTTACTCATTACCCCCCTCCAAGAAACGTGGCAGCCACGTTACGAGCAACTCGGGTGGTGAGGTCTGTGTCTATCCCAAAGTAAAAGTTTAAAATTACAAGCACCCATAATGGCGCCAACATTGTCATTGGAACTTCCTTTAATGTTTGCTCCCGACTTGTTTCCTTTTCGAGATATGCAACCTCAACAATATTCCAAATGTAAATAACCGCTAGTAGGGAACTACCTACAATTAAGATAGCTATCGGCCAATAACCTGACTCTAGGGTGCCTAGTATAAGATGCCACTTACTAATGAAGCCGACTGTTCCAGGGACACCAATAAGGCTCAGTCCAGCTAGAGTTAATGCCCCCATCGTCCAGGGCATCCTGCGGCCTAACCCTTTCATCGAACCCAACGATATGGCTCCTAAACGGTACACCACGCATCCCAAGGCCATAAAAAGCGCGCCTTTCATTAATGCGTGATTAAAAATATGAAGGATCGTAGCCATCAGCCCGGGAATATTGCATAGAGACACCCCGAGCATCATGTAACCCAATTGAGCAACGCTAGAGTAAGCAAATAAACGTTTAACATTCGTCTGAAAAATTGCAGTCACTGAGCCAGCAAACATGGCCACTATGGCAAGGGGCAATAGTACAAACTCAAACGTGAGATTTACAAAGTCGTATGTAGGTCCAAATACAGTGAAGAGAAATCGAAGGAGAACGTAAACAGATACTTTTGTCGAAGTAGCTGCCAAAAATACTGTGACCAATGATGGCGCATATGTGTATGCATTAGGAAGCCATGCATGCATAGGAAATAAAGCTAGCTTTAGACACGTTCCAATAATTATAAAAGCAAAGCCAGCGTGCACTACTCTGTTGTCTGACAATGGTTTAAGGCGCTCGGCGAGGTCGGCAATATTTAGGGTTCCGGTCACCATGTAGAGAAGGCCGATACCTATAACAAAAAAAGTGGCGCCAATTGTTCCCAGAATCAAATAGTTATAAGCTGCCGTCAGAGCTCTTCTATCTTGCCGCACCCCAGTCGCGATCAAAACGTATGTCGACAACGAAGATATTTCCAAGAAGACAAATATGTTAAAGGCATCTCCTGTAATCGTGACACCTAACAACCCTGTTAAACACAATAAATAGCAGGTGTAGAATAAAACATGCCTATCACTTTCAATTTCCTTCTCAACTGACAATCTTGCGAAAGGCAAGGCAATGGCGCTTACGCCTGATATAATCAATAGTACGAACGCATTAATGGGATCCACACGATATTCAATTCCAAAAGGAGGTGGCCAACTTCCAATTGCATAGCTTATATCAGTTTCCAATACAACGCGGCTTAAAAGAGCTCCTGCAATTAGAAGACATATCCAGCTAATAGAAAGAGTAAAAAGCCATGCTAGTTTCCGGTGTCCCCCAAACGTAAACAACACGCAGATTGGGGCGGCAATAAGGGGAATTGCCACTTGAAGAACTGGCAAGTGGGGCACAATTAAATTCATGCCGAACCACCATTTCTCTCTGATACATCCTGTGACCTCTCCGCGATGAGGATATCGTCTTCCTCAATCGTACCATAACTCTCTCTAATTCGAACCACTAAGGCCAAGCCAAGTGCTGT
The DNA here is from genome assembly GCA_002730675.1 of Rhodospirillaceae bacterium. GTDB lineage: Bacteria > Pseudomonadota > Alphaproteobacteria > Thalassobaculales > Thalassobaculaceae. The sequence goes on from PCAV01000073.1 coordinate 25,522, forward strand.
TGTGGATATACCGACAACAATTGCCGTAAGAATGAGTACGTGGGGTAAGGGATTTGAAAAAGATTCTGGTTTTCCAGTTAAAATGGGGGCCGTGCCCCCGCTGACTTTGCTAAGTGAAATGTATAATAAGAAAACAGATGTTTGAAAAATATTTAGTCCGACAATTTTTTTTACCAAATTACCTCGTGAAACGACCACATAGAGCCCTAGCATCATTAAAATGATAATTAGCCAATAATTATAATGACTGATTAAAGCCTCTATCATCTTTACCAGTCCTCTTTATCAATGGCTTTTGTACGGCCAGCATATGCTCTAAAAATACTTATCATCACCGCCGCTACTGTGATGCCAACACCCAACTCGATTACTAGGATGCCAAGATGTTGACCCTGTGTGGGATCCGATGAAAGGACATCATAATCAAGAAATTTGCCACCAAGTAATATTCCGGCAAATCCTGTCAGGGCGTAAATTAGTAAACCCATAGGAACTAAAAGAATAAGCGCTTTATCTGGAATCACTTTGCGCGCCTGGTCATCACCGAAAACAAGCGCATATAAAATGAACGCTGCAGCAAAAATTACCCCGGCTTGAAAGCCTCCGCCAGGCCCAAAGTCGCCATGAAATTGAACGTAAAGCCCAAAAAGTAGTATAAATGGGATTAACATTTTAGAGACAACCCGCAAGATAAGATGATGCCTCATGACTTATCCTTACCTGTTGTGTTATCCGAACCTTCTGGATGAAGGGGAAATGCTGCGTTGTCCTCAGAATATCCATATTCGTCTTCCCGTCGTCTTCCAAGGAGAATTATAACCCCCATGCCTGCTGTAAAAATCACAGCCACCTCACCAAGTGTGTCATAGCCTCGGTAGCTCGCAAGAATAGCCGTTACAATGTTTGGTACGGCTATATCGTTTTTTGAACCTTCGATATAGTCGGGCACTATATGCATTAATCCAGGCGAGTCCGCCGCTCCAAACTTAGGCATATCGGGCGTTGCATAAATTAAAGTTGCGCCAGTGAGAAAGATAATCATCAGCCCGATTGGAGATAGTTTGGGCTTCGTGGCTTCTCGTCTTTTTGTAAGTGCGAGTGTTCCAAGCATTAAGACGGTCGAGATACCCGCTCCGACGGCCGCTTCAGTGAAGGCAACGTCCACTGCATCTAAAGTCACTAAGAGCCCAGCAGACAGAAGGCTAAACGCTCCGGTTAAAGCTACAACGGCGAAAAGGTGTCGTACTAGCATAATCGCAAATGCGGTAAGACAAAGCAGTGTCAAAAGCACTAAATCAATAATAATAATAACCATGTCTGGTGACGTAGTCATTTATCTATCCTCTGTCGTTTCTATATCCTTATCTGGAACTAGCATAGGCTTAAGCCCCATTACTCTTGCAGCGTTTGCTACTGCATGCGTTGCTGTAGGGCTCGTGAAAAATATGAATAAAGAAATGAGAATTAATTTAACGGTCACAAGACTAAGACCAGCCTGAAACATCAAACCTAACAATATTAATTCGGCGCCAAGGGTATCTGTAATCCCAGAAGCATGGAGCCTAGTATAGAAATCTGGGAGCCTAATGAGCCCAAAGGCACCGATAAGAACGAAAATGCTACCCGCAGCAAGCAAACCCGTAGAAGTTAAATCTAAGAATAATTCTATCATCCTTCATCCTCGCGACTTGCAATTTCGTCGCTAGAAAGACCCATATTTCGGTATCGGAAAAATTTGAGTATTGCAATGGTTCCTATGAAATTGACAAGTGCATATAGTAAGGCGATATCTAGGAACTCAGGCCGATCTGTTAAGAAACCCAGAAGACCAATAAGCAAAACTATTTTTGTGCCAAAACTATTAGCGCTGAGCACTCGATCAAAGAGAGTTGGGCCTGCAAATGCACGGTATAACACTAACGTCATAGCCACAAGAACAGCAGTTGTTGCACCAATGAACATACTATGCTTCTTCCAAGTGGGTGACTCGTTTATCCATATCGCCTTCTATTAGTCCATCCATCAGCTCTTGCGTAAGTGCGTGTACGATAATTTCGTTTCCCTCGATTTCCACGGAGACGGTCCCGGGAGTTAAAGTGATTGAGTTGGCATAAATTACTTTGGCGAGTTCAGTAGACTGTGACAGAGGCACCCTTACCATGCGAGGGGAGAGTTTCAATCTCGGTGACAGAATAACCTTTGACACATTTATATTGGCCTTGAAAATTTCTTTAGCCAACCAGCTCCAATAAGAAAAATACTTCGTTTTTAGTTTAAATTCGAAGACGTCTTCGTCAAGTGCATCCATGCGCCGGATTAAATAGAGTACAAATAAAACCGAAACAAACCCTAGAAATAAAATTAGAGGTGTATAAATGCCTGACATTAAAAGCCAGAAGGAGGCGAGGCTCAAGGAAAGACCAATAATATATGGCATTACATTATTCCATAAAGAGTAAAATTACGTAAGCATATCTTATATTTGAACATATGCGACTCTGATGCCATAATTTTCTCATCAGGCCAACCCATGGCGGCAAAAAATTCGAAAGGTATTATGAACGTGTCAAAGCAATTTATTTTAAAAGGAGACATTGAATGACGTGGCTCACCTCACCTGCGGCAGACGAACGTCCCGGCCAGCGTCTTAAACAGCTTTTAAAAAAAGAAGAAATCCTCTGTGTCCCTGGAGCGCACAATGGCTTGACAGCACTAATAGCAAAAGAAGCAGGTTTTGACTGTCTTTACCTCTCAGGAGGAGCTCTATCGGCAAGCCTCGGTCTACCTGATTTAGGTGTCATGATGCCAGATGAATTACTAATGGCAGTCCGGTCGATTTGTCGGGCTTCAAAACTTCCGCTCATTGTAGATGGAGATACCGGGTACGGCGAGGCATTAAATGTAATGCGCTTAATTCAGGATCTGGAAATATCGGGCGCTGCCGCGGTGCAGCTTGAGGATCAATTATTACCTAAAAAATGTGGCCACCTATCTGATAAACTTCTGAATTCGAAAGAAGATATGTCAGCGAAAATCTCTGCAGCCAACTCTGCTAGAACTGACATTCAAATAATAGCGAGAACGGATGCCGCGGCATCAGAAGGGCTAGACGCAGCTATTGACAGGGCAAAGAGCTATATCGATGCTGGCGCCGATATCATCTTTCCAGAAGCTCTTACCACAGAAAAAGAAATGGAAAGATTCAACAAAGAAATAAATTTTCCAACATTAGCTAACATGACTGAATTTGGTAAAACACCCTATCTGTCAGAAAACCAATTTGACGAATTAGGGTTTGACATCGTTATATGGCCGGTAACTTCATTACGTTGCGAAGCTGCAGCAATGAAGCAACTTTTTAATCATCTTCGAGAATACGGAGGGCAGGGAGGTTATCTAAATAATCTAATGGAGAGGAAAGAAATTTATTCGGTGATTGAATACCACAAATATGAGGATTTAGACCAATCCATTTCTAGAAGTATTGTGCCAGACTAGTAAATTATCATGAATTTTTTGTTAAAAATTCTAATCCAAGCAAAATAGCTTGTTCTACAGTTGCCAGGCGTATTGCTTCTCTATCACCGGAAAAGTTAAATTTTTGGCATTTTATATCGCTTGCATCTCTGAAGGCACAAGCTATGAAAACGAGTCCAACGGGTTTCAAACTGGTACCTCCACCAGGCCCTGCAACTCCGGTTACAGCTAGCGCAAGATTGCTTTTAGCATTAATCAACGCTCCCTCTGCCATTTCAATAGCAACCTCCGAACTAACGGCACCAAAACTTTGAAGAGTTGTAAGAGAGACGTCCAATAACTCTTCCTTAGCTTCGTTCGAATAGGCGATATAACCCCTTTCAAAAACTGAGGAGGAGCCTTGGCAAGCAGTTATGCAGCTCGAAATAAGTCCCCCCGTGCAACTTTCCGCAGTGGAGATCTTTAATGAAAGGCGTCGGCAACGACTTAGAAGCCGCTCTGTATTTTCTTTCAAATTATTTGTGAACATGACAACATTATCTTTTGGTCGGGGCTAATGTAGAAAAAATAGCGCAAATTTCATTGCAGCTATCGATTGAACGGCCGCTATCATATCATCTATCATTATGCCAAAGCCACCATGGATATTCCTATCCACCCAAGAGGTTGGCCATACTTTAATGATATCAAAAAACCTAAATATCAAAAAAGCAGCCAGCATTATCACAGGATCATTTGCAAAGAATGAAAGAACGGTAAGTTGACCAGCAACCTCATCAATAACACAGCTCGAAGGATCAGCAGTCTTTCGATGTTTCGCGAACCGGCTGCTCGCCCAAACGCCAATCGCGAACACTCCTAATGAAACGAATAAAAGAGAGGTGTTGCCAAACTTTTCAATTACGAACCAACCTATGGGAATAGCAACGAGAGACCCCCAAGTTCCTGGAGCAAATGGTAAATTTCCTAATCCTCCAAATGTTGATAACGCTGTAACGGCTTTCTGAATCAACAATTTACTGGCTAACTAGTCGGAATTTCAATGGACACAATTGCATTAGCAGCGATGCCTTCCTTTCGTCCCATACTCCCAAGTCCCTCGGTAGTCGTCGCTTTCACATTTACCTGAGAAGGTGTCACTTGCAATAGGCCAGCAACACGTTTTACCATTTGCTCTTTAAACGGACTAAGTTTTGGTTTTTCGCATATTAGTGTTAAATCTGCGTTTATTATTCTAGCGTTTTTATGCTTTATTGCTTCTACAGCGAATTCGACAAAGGTACTGGAGGATATGCCCGACCACTCCTTTTCTGTTGGTGGAAAATGATCCCCAATGTCCCCAATGCCAATTGCTCCCAATAATGCGTCAGTTAGAGCGTGCAAAGCCACATCGGCATCGGAATGTCCAGCCAATGACTTGTTAAAGGGAATTTTAATGCCGCACAGAACTAATGTGGCACCATCAACTAATTGGTGAACATCATACCCAATCCCAACGCGAGTCTCTGCCGAAGTTTTAGCCATCAAACGGGCCCTCTCCATGTCCTTTTCGTAGGTGATTTTGAATAAGTCTTCATTTCCGGTAATATGCAGAATAGTTGAACCCATATTTTCTAAAAATTCCGCATCATCTGTTTGATTGCTTCCTTTTAATGTTTTGTAGGCTTCTAAAATAGACGAAAACTTAAATCCCTGAGGCGTCTGTGCTCTTCCGTATAAGCTTCTGTCAACTGTTTTTTGTATGTGTCGACCATCTAACCGCTTGACAGTATCAGAAATCTTTAAAATTGGGATGACGCCCTCATAACTTGAAAGTTTTGAGATAATAGTATCAACAAGTGCTTCTTTTAAAAATGGCCTCGCCGCATCGTGGATGATAACAAAATCTGGTTCATCTACTGAAAGTTTATTCAATCCGTTTCTAACAGAGGACATGCGGTCTGTCCCGCCCAGAACGGTCTCCGTATTAGAAGAAAGAGTGCATTTTTCTTTAAAAAGGCTTTCATGCTTGTTAGAAAATACAGCTATTGTTTTAGATACTTTAGGATGATCTTCAAAAAACTTTATACACTTTGCGAAGGAACATTCATGATCAATCAATTGATATTGCTTGGGTATATTACCACCTAACCTTGTACCGCTTCCGGCACCTACAATCAAAGCAGCAATTTTAATATTGGAAGTCATTTTTATGGTTAATTCAGTTCCGCAAAAAGTTTAAATAGAAAATAGCTCTAAGTGGCCTTATAATAACGTACCATGAATTTAATCTATCTTGACGTTGTTTCGAGCATTATTTTGCTTTTGGGGTGTTTTTCGACAGTTCCTCTAAAATCTAGTAACAAAAAATCGTTTTTTGTTCTTATCGTTGTTACGATATGTGTTTACGGGCTTTCCTCACTTATTGCTATTCAAAACGGTTGGGATCCCGGTGTCGCGGCAGCACTGAGGCTATCAATTTTTTTCACTGTTTTTTGGTTCGCAATTTTGTGTGCAACCTCCAAAACAGCTAGCAAATTAGCTATTTTCGTGCTGCCATACTTAACTTTTCTATCGTTTGCCGTTTTAAGTCTTAATATTTTAGATTCGCAAAGCACCATTGATAAAGAGATATCCTCTGGCTGGATTAGTTTTCATATCCTNATGTCGCTNTCCACATATGCTACGATATCGTTAGCAACAATGGCTGCTTNTTCGGTTTTTCTNTCTCAATTATCAATNAAAAATAAACGANCAAATATCTTCGTNAATTATTTACCNGCAATNAACGAGGCAGACCGATTACAAACAANTTTGCTAGTTATTTCTCTTTTCGTTCTTNTTATTGGCATTTTGACGGGGATGACTGTCGAANATTTGAAATCAGGTAAAGTTATTTCAATAGATCANAAGACAATTTTATCGTTTTGCACTCTGGCTTTGATNTCATCCCTGCTTNTNACAAACAAACTCTTTGGTNTGAGAGGACGATTTTTGTCTCGATTAATACTTGTGGCATACTTTTTAATATCNCTGGGGTACCTCGGAGTAAAAGTAATTTCCCAATACATGCTTTAGTNCAAGAATAAATACTTGCTAAAAAATAACCTAAAACCAATAATGCCGATANTTTGATCAGTGTTTTCTTGGTTAATCGATGAGCATTAAGTTAAACGAAATAATACAAAATAACCCNGTATTTCTNGCTCCAATGTCTGGGATAACAGATTTACCATTTCGATCACAAGTTCAAAACTATGGCGATAACCTAGTTTTCTCCGAGATGAATGCATCATCAGAAATGGTACATTTATTAAAAAATGACAAGCGATTTTATCGGAACGAATTTATTAACAAGAAAAATGGGCCAGTTGCTTTTCAAATCGCCGGTTGGGATCCACATGTCATGTCGTGCGCTGCATCCCTTCTGGAGGAACGAGGAGCACAAATAATCGACATAAACATGGGGTGTCCTGCAAAAAAAGTTGTAAAAAGGTATGCGGGATCCGCCCTGATGAAAGATTTATTGTTGGCAAGGGATATTATTGAATCAGTAGTTAAAGCGACCTCGCTTCCTACCACGCTTAAAATGAGGATAGGCTGGGATGAAGGCACAAAAAACGCCCCAGAGCTTGCTAAAATCGCAGAAAATTATGGAATTAAATTAATTACAGTTCATGGACGAACCAGGCACCAGTTTTATAAAGGGGTTGCGGATTGGAAATTTATTTCAAAAGTTAAACAAAATGTAAAAATACCAGTTGTCGCAAACGGCGACATAACGTGTTTTGATACAGCCAAAAAGTGTCTTCGAGAGTCGATGGCTGACGGCATAATGGTTGGTCGAGCTTGCTATGGTCGTCCATGGTTTTTAAGCAAATTGTCTACATTTTTGCAAAAAGGTACCAGAGAAAAAGATCCTGATTTAATCGAACAAAAAAATGTATTAATAAACCATATCGATAATATGCTTTCCTATTATGGCACAGAATTGGGCTGCCGATTAAGCCGAAAACATATTGCTTGGTATACAAAAAGCTTGCCTAATTCCTGCCAATTTAGAGAAAAGATATTCTCTAAAATTAGTTTTGGTGAGATGTCGAGCGAAATTGAAAGGTTATTTGATCACGCAACAGAAAAGCTGGCAGCTTGATGTGCGCCGAAGCGATATCGTCGAAGGACACCTATGGTAATGAAAAATGGGCAAACCTAGTTTTAGAAGCATTACCAAACCCTTTGATACAACTGGGGACCAATAACACCATCGTTTATTTGAATACCGCAGCTGAAACATTTTTTGAGGCTAGTATGGGATACTTAAAAGGATTGCCTTTTACAGAATTGCTCCCAGACAACACGCCACTGCTAGAAATGGTAAAAAATGTCCGTCATAGTGGGAATTCTATTATGGACCATGATCTTGTTCTTGAGGGTATTCGCATTGGCGTTAGGATTGTAAACGTTGGCGTATCGCCACTACCTGGGAAAGATGGACATGTTGTAATATCATTTTTTGAACGGTCTTTAGCGCAACGTCTGCATAATCAACAACAATCAAGAGGTGCAGCAAGATCCGTTTCTGGGATGGCTGCCATGTTGGCACATGAAGTTAAAAACCCACTTTCAGGAATTAAGGGGGCTGCGCAACTGCTGGCGCAAACGATTGATGAACAAGATCAACCTCTTGCCAAATTGATTTGCGATGAGACCGACCGTATTTGTGAATTAGTCGATAAAATGGAAGGGTTTGCGGATGAGAGGCCACTAAAGCGTGGTGAAGTCAATATTCATGAAATATTAAATCACTGCATTCGTCTAGCAACGGCCGGGTTCGGAAATCGTGCGAAATTTAAAGAGGAATATGATCCCTCGCTGCCGGCCACCCTCGGAAATAAAGATGTTTTGATTCAATTATTTTTAAATCTTCTAAAAAATGCGTGTGAAGCGATATCTGCCGAAAAGGGAGAGGTAAGGATCACAACTTCATACCGCCAAGGAATGAGTGTAAAAGTTGGAGGATCAGGAGACAGATTAGGTTTACCATTGATGATCACCATTCAAGATAATGGTATTGGCATCCCCAGCGAGCTTTTAGATAACCTTTTCGATCCCTTCGTAACAACAAAGTCGAATGGGACAGGGCTAGGGTTAGCTTTTGTCGCAAAAGCAATAGCAGATCACGGTGGTTTTGTTGAAGTAGAAACCGTACCAAGACTTACGACCTTCAGAGTGATGCTTCCAATGTTTGATTCGAAAAATTTTTACAATAGACAGAACGATGTAGTTCAAAAGTTTTTGAAACCGGATGAAGTTCAATGACAGACACAGCCTGCATCCTTGTGGCAGATGATGACAAGGCCATAAGAACCGTCCTAAACCAGGCACTCTCTAGACTTGGATACGTCGTTAAATCGACAGGCACAGCATCTAATTTATGGCAATGGATTGAAGAGGGTATTGGTGACCTGGTTATCACTGACGTCGTAATGCCGGATGATAATGGCTTAGATCTTCTTCCAAGAATTTTAGCCGTTCGGCCAAATCTTAAAGTGATTGTAATGAGTGCGCGAAATACACTAATGACAGCAGTTCAAGCAAATGAAAGGGGAGCCTTTGAGTATCTCCCTAAACCATTTGATCTTGAAACACTAAAATTGGTTGTTTGGAAAGCGCTGAATTCAGAGGAAGAAAACACAAGAACAACTCGAGAGCTAAAAAGTAATATTAATGAGGCTGACCATTTACCGCTTATCGGGCGGTCACCTGCGATGCAAGAAATTTATAGAGTTATGGCTAGGCTTATGAGCGCTGAATTGACTGTTACAATCTCTGGTGAGTCGGGTACCGGAAAAGAGCTTATAGCGCGTGCACTTCATGATTATGGAAAACGAGCGGATGGTCCCTTCGTTGCAATTAACATGGCGGCCATACCAAAAGAATTGATAGAAAGTGAGTTGTTTGGCCACGAAAAGGGAGCGTTCACAGGTGCCACTGTTAGAAGTTTGGGAAAATTTGAAGAGGCGCAAAGGGGGACTTTATTTTTAGATGAAATTGGCGATATGCCAATAGAGGCCCAAACCCGCCTACTGCGTGTGCTACAGGAAGGCGAGTATACAACTGTTGGCGGAAACAGAATAATAAAAGCTAATGTTCGTATCATTACAGCGACCCATAGAGACCTCAGACTATTGATAAGGCAAGGACTTTTTCGGGAAGACCTTTATTATAGGTTGAACGTGGTGCCATTGAGAATTCCGGCCTTGAGAGAACGTAAAGAAGACATATCCGATCTCGTGACTCATTTTTGTTTGCGAGCTGCGGAAGGTGGTTTAGCTCATAAAATAATAGATAAAGAGGGGATGTTATTACTTCAGGAATATTCTTGGCCAGGAAATGTGCGGGAATTAGAAAACCTTATCAAACGTTTATCTGTTTTGTATGCGGAACAAACCATCACACGTGAGACAATTGCGAAAGAACTCAATTCAAGCAAACAGGAGCTTGATGGCGGGCAAATAAACACCAACGAAAGTTTATCTGAATCTATCGAGAGGCATTTGTCTAGTTACTTCGCCGCACATGAAGACTCGTTGCCAACCCCCGGTCTTTACAACAGGGTTCTAAAAGAATTAGAGCGGCCTTTATTAGCACTAACACTAGAGGCAACACAGGGAAATCAACTGAGAGCTGCAGACCTGCTCGGTTTAAATCGTAACACTCTGCGAAAAAAACTCAAAGACTTGGAGATACCGGTCGTAAAAGGAATAAAGTGAATATATCTAAGCTTAGGTAAGTAGAAGTTAGCGATTTACGAGATTACAAAAGAGCAAGTTGGCAGCAAAATTCTATAATAAAAGCTAACATTTTTTTTAAAAAAAGCTAAAATGCTGACTGTCGTTTCAACCATATTGGTCAATTATGGAAATCATTCCACTAACCTGGTTAGACAAAATAAACGCATCAAGAAAAACAGTCGTTGTTCTAGCCGTGCTGGCGCTTCTTTCAGGGATAGGTACATACACAGTTTTTGCCAGATCAGGAGCCGCTGGTCCTAATCCTGATGTCGTTTTGGGATTTATGTACCTCAATTTAGGTTTATTAATAATTATAGGTTTGCTTGTTTCTAAAAGGCTGGTAAGGCTCTGGTCTCAAAGAAGACAGGGGCTAGCTGGTTCGCAATTACATACACGTATGGTGATGTTATTTAGTGTGATCGCGGTGATCCCAACCATCGTAGTGGCTCTATTCTCGGTATTTTTATTCGATTTTGGTATCAGGTCTTGGTTCAGCGAACGTATCGGGGCAGCGGTAGACGCTTCTCAAGCAGTTGCAGAATCCTATTTAGAGGAACATCGACAGAATATTAGCGGCGATGCGTTGGCAATGGCATTTGATTTAAACCGACAAGCTCCCTTTTTGATATCGCGCCCAAAACAACTAGCAAACTTCATTAAGGCTCAGGCTGCAATACGAAACCTCACAGAAGCAGTGGTGTTTGAGACAAGTGGCAAAGTTTTAGCAAAAACGGGGCTTAGCTTGACGTTCGATTTTGAACCTTTCCCGGAGAGTGCTTTCCAAAAGGCGAGNAATGGGGAAGTNGCTACTTTAACCAGTGAAGTAGANAGAGTGAGAGCAATNATTAGATTNGATAATTTTGTTGATGCTTACCTATTTGTCGGCAGATTTGTNGANCCTGAGATACTTGCTTANATCGATAAAACTAAGCAAGCTACCGCCGAGTATAATTTGCTTCAAGGNAAAAGGGCCGATGTTCAAATCACCTTTGCTCTTATTTTTGCGCTAGTTTCGTTGTTACTCCTATTTGCCGCAATTTGGGTTGGATTAAATTTAGCAACCCAAGTTTCTAATCCCGTAAGCCAATTAATTATGGCCTCAGAAAAAATTAGCGAAGGAGATTTTAGCTTAAGGATTTCTAATAAATCCGATATCGGCGAGTTTAGCATGCTTAATTCCACGTTTAATCGTATGACAGATCAATTGGAAGTTCAAAGGAAAGACTTGATACAAGCTCATAAAATTGAAGATGAAAGGAGGCAATTCACAGAAGCGGTTTTGGGAGGTGTTTCAGCGGGTGTCATAGGGCTAGATAAAAATGGAAGTATAACTCTACCAAATAAATCTGGTGCGCAACTACTAGGTTTGTCTGAAAAGGAGATGATGCACCAGCCGTTGGTGAGCATTATACCGGAAATGGCTGACTTATTTGAAATGGCAAAACTTTCCAAAAAAGTAGATGCAAATTATTTTAACCAAATTGAGGCTTCAATCGAACTTGTACGCGAAAGCAAACATATCACTTTAAGAACTAGAATTACTACTGAAGGCAGTCAAAATATTATAAATGGCTTCGTGGTAACGTTTGATGATATTACTGAACTCCAATCTGCTCAAAGAACTGCTGCTTGGGCAGATGTTGCAAGACGAATAGCACATGAAATTAAAAATCCACTTACCCCAATTCAACTTTCTGCTGAACGTTTAAAGCGGAAGTATTTATCATTAATTACAGAAGAGCAGGATTTATTTATATCTCTAACAGAAACAATAAGCCGGCAGGTTGCGGATATTGGACGCATGGTGGATGAATTTTCTTCATTTGCTCGTATGCCTGCCGCCAAGCTGGCCTCAAACGACTTAAAAAAAATAATTGAGTCTCAAGTCACTTTACACTCGGGAGCGAATAGCAACATTGATTTTCATTTAGAAATACAAAATGCCCCGATCATAGCATTATGCGATGATCATCAGATACGACAAATGATAACTAATTTACTTCAAAACAGTATTGATTCAATTACCGCCAGAGAAAATAACGGAAATTTAGACAAAGGCATTGTTAAGATCAAAAGTTCTATTAAATCGGACTTTTGCCATCTAGAATTTATTGACAATGGGATAGGTTTACCCGCGGAAATTTCAAATAGGCTCACAGAGCCTTACGTAACGACCCGAGAAAAAGGAACTGGGCTAGGATTAGCTATTGTAGCAAAAATTGTTGAAGATCACGGCGGGACATTTAGAATTGAGGATGTCTCAGAACAAGAGTCAGGTGTAGTTGTTACTGTAACTATACCTCTTGTTGAAACCGGAATCTCGAAATAAGTTACGTGCTGTAAGGTTATTCGAAATGAGTAATGATATTTTAATTGTTGATGATGAGTCCGATATCAGAACAGTTCTGTGCGGCATTTTAGAAGATGAGGGATATTCGACGCGAGAGGCCGCTACGTCAGAGCAGACCTTGAAAGAAATCAATGGAAGGTTGCCAAGTTTAGTCATTCTCGATATCTGGCTTAGAGAAAGCGAGTTGGATGGCGTCGAGATATTAAAGTGGTTAAAAGAAAAGCATCCGAGCGTTCCCGTAATAATGATTAGCGGTCACGGTAATATTGAGACTGCCGTAAATTCTATTAAAGCGGGAGCATATGATTTCATTGAAAAACCATTTCAGGCAGACAAGCTAATTTTATTAGTACAACGAGCATTAGAAGCTGAGGGCTTACGGCAAGAGAATTTAGAATTAAAAAAACGAATTGGGGTAAACGATCGATTGATTGGAGAATCCCAACTCATTTCACAGCTGAACGCTGCCATTAATAAAGTAGCGCCAGGAAATAGCCGGATTTTAATTACAGGACCACCGGGCTCCGGCAAGGAGGTAGTGTCCCGTGCCATCCATGCGAAATCAGGAAGAATTAACAGGCCTTTTATTGTACTGAACTGCGCAAACATGAACCCAGACAGATTAGAAATTGAGCTTTTTGGAATAAACCATACTACTGACAGTTCCACATTTGGCTCTAAAGTAGGTGTCTTCGAACGGGCACACACTGGAACTTTATTCCTCGATGAAATATCTGATATGCCATTAGAAACACAGGGTAAAATTGTCAGAGTTCTTCAAGAACAGAAATTCATTAGAGTCGGTGGCGATAAAGAGGTGCACGTTAATGTAAGAGTAATCTCCTCGACTAATAAAAATCTGCAAGAAGAAATCGCGGAAGGGCGTTTCCGAGAAGATTTATTTTACCGATTGAGTGTTGTTCCCATGCAGGTGCCAGCCTTGAATCAAAGAAGAGAAGACATTCCAATTTTAACTAGCTTTTTTCTTCACGAAATTGCCAAGGCTTCTGGAATGCCCATTAAATGTTTTTCTGATGAAGCGATGGCTCTTCTTCAAGCCTATAATTGGCCCGGAAACGTTCGGCAATTAAAAAATTTAGTTGATTGGATTTTAATCATGTACCCCGACAGTACAATGGCTACTGTCACAGCTGAGATGCTTCCCCCCGAATTAAAGGCTGCGACGCCTGTACATGTTAAACTTGCAAAAAACATGGATGTTTTGGCGATGCCATTAAGAAAAGCCCGAGAGCATTTTGAAAGGGAATATTTATTTGCCCAAGTAAATCGATTTGGGGGCAATATCTCCCAAACAGCCAGCTTTATCGGTATGGAAAGGTCGGCTCTGCATAGAAAGTTAAAAACCCTTGGTGTTTATCAGGAAGAGCGACCGGTAAAACTAGTTGAAAATTCGAAATGAAAGTAGTTATTTGCGGTGCAGGTCTAGTAAGAACGAGCATAGTTAAACATCTAGCTGGGGAAAATTCGAAATGAAAGTAGTTATTTGCGGTGCAGGTCTAGTAGGAACGAGCATAGCTAAACATCTAGCTGGGGAAAATAATGACGTTACCGTAGTTGATCAAGACTACAGCTTAGTGCGTCGAATTGGAGAAACCCTCGACGTTCGAAGTATTTTAGGACATGCATCGCAGCCAGATATCCTTGAGCAGGCGGGTGCTGCTGACGCAGATATGGTAATCGCAGTAACATTTTCAGATGAAATCAATATGGTTGCCTGCCAAGTTGCACATTCTTTATTCGAGGTTCCCACAAAGATTGCTAGAATTCGTCAACCTGGATATTTAAAGCCAATATGGGGCGACTTGTTCAGTCGAGAAAATATGCCTATTGATGTAATTATCTCGCCAGAACGGGAGGTTGCACGAGCTATTGGACGCCGACTGCATGTTCCGGGAGGTTTTGATGTGGTCCCCATGGCTGATGGACTCGTAAGTGTCGTAGGGGTTAGGTGCACTGAGGAATGTCCAGTGATAAACACCCCTATTCGGCAATTAAGTAAGTCGTTTCCAGATCTAAACATCGTGATTATTGGTATAATTAGAAATGATAATGGTATCTTACCGCGCTCTCATGAACATATGTTGCCCGGTGACGACGTTTATTTCGTATGCGATTCCTCTCATCTTACCAGAGCCATGTCGGCATTTGGTCATGAAGAAGAGGAGGGTCGTAATTTAATAATTGCTGGTGGCGGCAATATTGGTCTCACACTAGCTCAAGAGATTGAAGAGGATCATGTTGGCGTCCGCGCTAGGGTGATAGAGTTTGGCGAAGAGCGGGCAAAATCTGTGGCGCAACAGCTTAGCCAAACAATGGTAATAAATGGTGACGTGTTGGATATGGAGATATTAGAAGAAGCAAATGCTGAAAATACGGAAACATTTGTCGCAGTGACTAATGATGATGAGGTTAATATTATTGGATCGTCATTAGCGAAAAAGGCCGGGGTAAAAAGAACCATTGCTTTAGTAAATAAACACTCGTACGTACAAATAATCAATCAACTTGGCATTGATGCTGTCGTGAACCCGCGGATGATAACAGTCTCCTCCATATTGCAGCACGTGCGCAGGGGCAGAATTAGGGGTATTTACTCGGTCAGAGAAGACTTTGGAGAAGTTATTGAGGCAGAAGCCCTTGAAACTTCGTCCTTAGTTGGTAAATCAATAAGAGAAGCAGGCTTACCCAATGGTGTTAAGATTGGTTCCATCATTCGAGCTGATGAAGTGATAGCGCCAAAAGGAGAAACAGTCATAGAAACAAACGACACAATCGTTCTCTTTGCAACTTATGATGCTGTGAAAGAAGTTGAGAAACTTTTTGCAGTTAGAGCGGATTTTTGATCAGAATACCACCAAATTATAAGGAAACAAAAAAATGTCCCGCGTATCTTACGTAAATGGCCGTTACTACCCTCATAAAGAAGTCAACGTGCATGTTGAAGATCGTGGTTATCAATTTGCTGACGGTGTTTACGAAGTTATCTTAGTTAAAAATCGACTTCTTGTAGATGAAATTCCACACTTGGATCGGTTAGAGCGATCGTTAGAGGCACTAGAAATAGCCTGTCCAATGAAGCGTCAAGCGCTAAAAATGGTGCTAGAAGAAGTGATAGATAGAAACAAATTTAAAGACGGGATTGTATATATTCAGATAACGCGAGGTGTGGCACGTCGCGACCACGGGTTCCCTAAAACTTCAAAACCAACTCTGGTAATTACCGCTAGGCCATTAAAAATTACCGATAAGAGCACAGAAAATAAAGGAGCGAAGGTCATCACGTTACCTGACATTAGATGGAAGCGTTGCGATATCAAATCAGTTTCTCTTCTTCCAAATGTATTAGGTAAACAGGCTGCTAGAACGGCTGGTGCACAAGAAGCTTGGCAGTATGACGAGGAAGGGTTTATTACCGAAGGAACGTCAACAAATGCTTGGATTCTCGATCACCAAGATAACCTCATCACTAGGTATCTTGATCAAGCAATTTTAAGTGGTGTTACGAGGCTAACTGTTATCAATTTAGCAGAGAGTGAAGGAATAAAAGTCGTTGAAAAACCGTTCAGTATTGATGATGTAAAAAACTGTAAAGAGGCGTTTTTCACTTCATCAACATCTTTTTTGACGCCGGTAACTCAAATAGACGACACTGTAATTGGTGATGGGAGCCCCGGAAAATTCACAAAAAAGTTACTGTTTTCTTACATTAATTACATCAACGAGCGGCCTCAAAACGAGTTAATGCGTTAAAATGCTAAACGAGACGCTGCCAAAGGCCATTATATTCGACTGGGATAGTACGTTAGTGGACAATTGGCAAAGTATAGCAAATGCCCTAAACACTACTTTAATCAAAATGGGCAAAACACCATGGACTGTCACCCAAGTGAAGCAGAACTCTAAGAACTCTGCTCGTGATGCTTTTCCTCACTTATTTGGAGATCAATGGAAAGATGCATTAGAATTTTTCTACGAATCGTTTCAAAAACTACACTTAACTTGCATTAAACCACTTCCTGGTGCGGAAAATCTGC
>PCAV01000074.1 GCA_002730675.1 Rhodospirillaceae bacterium
AAAAAGTTAACCGATGAGGAAATAGAAAAATATCGGATAAATGTTGAAAAAAAACTTAATGAACTATGCCAAGCAACAGAAAATGAATATGGACACACCGTAATCGGGCCTGCGCGATCTAATCTTCGTGTACAGCGAGTGTCAGAGAAATGATACTTTTTCTGTATAAGGCAATAATGACAGCCGCGCTCCCACTTATTGAATTAATTCTCTTGCTGCGCGTCAAAAAGAATAAAGAAGATTTTTCTCGTTTAAATGAACGCAGAGGAATTAGCCTAACGCCGCGGCCAGACGGCAAATTGATATGGCTCCATGCATCAAGTGTCGGAGAAAGCATGGCAGCATTGTCCTTGATCAATCGGTTACTCGAAACAGAAAAAGAAGGAAAAGTGTTAGTCACTACCGGTACGCTGACATCCGCCAAATTAATGGCCGAGCGGCTCCCTGATAAAGCATTTCATCAGTTCACACCGATAGATAGGTCTCAATTTGTAAAAAGATTTTTCAAGCATTGGAAGCCGAATTTACTGTTGGTGATGGAATCTGAATTTTGGCCAATCCAAATTGAAGCTGCTAAACAATTGGGAATTCGTATAATCGCAGTGAACGCGAGATTATCTGAGAACTCTTTTTCTAGATGGCGAACAGCATCTTTTTTAAGCCCCACACTTTTTCAAAGCCTAGATCTAGTCCTCGCGACTAATAAACAACAAGGAGATCGATTCACGAGGTTAGGGGCCAAAAACGTCATTGTATGCGGGAACCTCAAGCGTTCCGCGCCAAGGTTAGTGGTCGACTTAAAAATTGCCCAGAATTTGTCAGAGCAAATTGCTGACCGCCCTGTTTGGGTAGCCGCAAGTACACACACCGGTGAAGATATTCCCATTATGGAAGTGACGCGTGGATTACTCGGTAAGTTTCCAAATTTGCTGACAATTATTGTTCCTAGACACCCTAACCGAGGTAAGAATATAGCCCAGCTTGCGTCTAAAAATGACTTAAAAGTTAAGTGTCGGTCGCAAGAAAAAGAAATCTCACCCGAAACACAGCTTTATATAGCTGATACATTTGGAGAAATGGGATTATTTTTTCAGCTCGCAGATATAGTCTTTGTAGCAGGCTCTTTGGTACCTGTTGGAGGCCACAACCCTATTGAACCAGCTCACTTCGACTGTGCAATCATATTTGGCAACTTGATGTCTAAAAACCAGGAGGTTGCCGACGAAATGCTAGCTAATAACGCCGCGATCAAGATTAACGACAAGCTGGAATTATTTGGTACATTAAAGATCCTACTCACAGACTCTGAAAAAACTAATAGGTTGGCGAAAAATGCTCAAGAGTATGTTAAAAATGGCCATGAGGTATTGGACATAGTTTCAAAAAATATTACTGCCTTGACAAATATTTGACCCAAAAGTGCTCGCAAATGAGAACACCTAATCATTGGAAAAATAATAATTTAGTTAGCCGACTTCTAATGCCGCTTGGGTGGATCTATTTTCAGCTAAGTCTATGGAGGCACAAAATTGCGCGTAGCTTTGATATTGGTGTGCCAGTCATTTGCGTAGGTAATATTGTTGCTGGGGGTGCTGGGAAAACACCTACGGCTATGCATCTTGGAAAATTACTTTCTAAACGTTTTAAGGTAGCATTTCTAACACGTGGATATGGGGGCGCCTTCAGTGGCCCGATCAAGGTGGATCCACACAAACATACTTTTCAAGACGTAGGAGACGAGGCACTTTTATTGTCCAAAATTGCTCCAACATGGGTATCAAAAAATCGTTTAGATGGTGGGCTTGCCGCAAAAATGGACGGTGCACAAATAATATTGATGGACGACGGGTTTCAGAATCCGTCAATAGCAAAGACGTTCTCATTTTTAGTTTTCGATGGCCCTTATGGTTTAGGAAATAATCAACTCATACCATCCGGTCCACTTCGCGAAACTTTAGGTAGTGGAATGTCACGGGCAGACGCCGTCGTCATAATCGGGGAAGATTCGCANGATCTTCAATCAAAGATTCCGGAGAATATACCTCTGTTTTCAGTTACNATNTCNCCTATTATNTCAAAAAAACTTAAAGCCGCGAAAAGCGTGATTGGTTTTGCAGGNATTGGTCGNCCTAGAAAGTTTCTTGAGACNTTAAAAACCTTAAATGTCNACATTCAGGACTTTGTNCCTTTTCCAGACCATCACAAATTCANAAATAGCGAGNTAGAAGACTTANTTANAAAGGCTTCAGAAACNGGTGCCCAACTCGTTACAACGACAAAGGACTTTGTTAGGCTACCTCCAAATACCATAAATTCTATTACAGCTATGGATATCGAGTTGAATTGGGTCAATCANAACCAAATAAAAGCCCTGCTCGAGCANGTCTTAGATAANTCGAATGCGTAGGCGGTTNCCTCCACNTTGGAAAAAACGATTTTTCACCTGGCCTATTTCAGGCGTCATGACATGGTTTCTTTACTATTTGATGCTTNTCCTGCCAATNGACCTAGGCTCAGCTATTGTAGGCAAGCTNTTTCGCTTTTTGGGACCGCAACTACCTATTAACAANAGAGCTAAAACTCACNTACAATCTTGCTTCCCTCATTGGAACGAAATTGAGATAGAGNCAACTATNAGAGACATGTGGGAAAATCTAGGTAGAACGACAGCAGAGTTTCCACACATTCAAAGGCTTGATGTTAGTGGTAATGATAAACGCGTTGAGGTAATCGGTGTTGAACATATTCATTCTCTTCGTGACGATGGCCTACCAGGGATAGTTTTTTCAGCGCATCTTGGAAATTGGGAGCTACTTCCGATGTTAGCTCAACCGAATGGTCTTGATATGCACTTNGTATATCGAGAATTAAACGCCCCATTGGCTGAAAAAGTTTTGCGGCGGCATTACAACAAGCTTCGCGAACGATTAATCTCCAAAGGCCGGGAAGGTGCTATACAAATGGCACGTGTTCTAAGAGAGGGTGGGCACTTAGCTATAATGGTCGATCAGAAATTGAATGAAGGATTGGAAATTCCATTTTTTGGTCAGCCTGCTAAAACGTCTACCGCACTTGCCTCCTTTGCCTTACGATACAAATGCCCCATCGTGCCAGCTCGCGTTGAACGCCTCTCGGGAGCTAATTTTCGTGTAATTTTCTACCCAGCGTTGGAGTTACCAAATAGCGGCATACAAGATGCCGATATAAAAGAACTAATGATACGGGTCAATAAACAGATCGAAAATTGGGTGCGAGATACGCCAAGCCAATGGCTTTGGTTACACCGGCGATGGGGAAAATGAATCTATTTTTCTTTAGAAACTAATAGAGCTGGATCTATACGTTTTTGAAATAAATTAACACGCCAATCTAAATGCGGGCCCGTTGACCTTCCTGTTGAGCCCACCAAACCTAGAACATCAGACTGCGCTACTAGATCCCCCTTCTTAACCAATATTTTTTTCAGGTGAAGGAATGCTGATGTGAGCCCATGCCCATGGTCTAGAATTACCGTCCCCCCCGAAAAATATAGGTCTTCCTCTGCAAGAACAATAATACCGTCAGCAGGTGCAACGACTTTTGCTCCACTTGGCGCAGCAATGTCAATGCCAAAATGTGGCTGCCTTGGCTGTCCGTTTAATATTCGTTGTGAGCCATATACACCCGAAATCCTGCCTTGGGCGGGCATTATAAAACCGGATCTGAAAAATACTTCGTCCCGGTCAAACAATCGCACTTTCTTTATTTTTTTATTTTCTTCTCTTATACGGCTTAAAATATGATTTGGCGGTGAGACAAATTTTTTGGGGATACCATTAATTCGTTGGATCTTAAATTTCCGCTGTTTAATTTTTAAATTTCTTTTTTGGTTGCCACCCTTGAGATCACGAATAACCAATACTGAATCAGTTTTCGCATCTCTTGAAAAACCTAGCAAAAAATAGCCATCAGAGGATACTCTAATCGGTTTACCATCGAGGGTAATCTCAAAGCCCGGCTTTGTCTCACCAAAAANTATACCCCCCTGTGTTAGATCACCGTTCAAAATTGTGTCCGCAACAACCGGACCGCAAAGAGTAAGTAAAGTAATTACGATAAAATAAAACATTCAAAAAAGAGTATCTTGTTTGCTAGGACTTTTTTTTGGNCCGCTCTGTTTTNCACCAAAACTTTTGATNACTTTNACATTCGAGACCCCATCCNTNAACTGAATTTGGAGTGCTTGCCCAGGCTTGGCCGATCCCGCAGAAAATACCGGCTTACTGGTTTCGTCACGGACTAACGCAAAACCTTTTTCTAATGTACGCTGAAACGAGCTAGCTTCGAGCAGTCTATCTAATCCTGATATCGCATTTTCTTTATCTAAAAGAAACCGATCCAGTATTGCTTCCTGCTTGGCACAAAGACGTTCTAATTCGCTTTTTAGATTGTCGATAATTTGTCTAATGGCATTTATTTTTAATCTACCTGCAATAGTACTTTTCCTAAACTCCGCATTTTCAATAACCGCTTTTCCAGCATTTTCATGCCGTTTAATGAGGCTATCCAGCACATCTGATTTTCTCATAATTTGAAAATCCGGAGAAACCAGGCGAGTTGAAAATCTACCTACATTTACTGATAGGTCTTTGAGTATTGAATTAATAGCTTTTTCCAATCGTTGATCCAAATAGTCCAAGTGCTGACTTCTATTATCAATAATCGCGGTGGGGTCACCAAGCGCTCTAGAAAGCCCCGCCAATTGAAGGCTATACCCCTCTATGCTCCGGTCCATGGCTAAAACCATCCGCCGCTCACACTCACCTAATTCGGCGACCAGCTCTAGTCTTACAGGAACGGCCATTTCGGCTGCTGCCGTGGGTGTCGGTGCTCTAAGATCCGCGGCAAAATCAATTAGTGTTGTATCAGTTTCATGTCCAACCGCCGATATGATCGGTATAGAACTCTCCGCAACCGCGCGCACTACCACTTCTTCATTAAAGCACCAAAGGTCTTCAAGACTGCCACCACCACGGGCGACTATTAGCAAATCCGGACGTTGGAGCGCACCATTCTGAGGTATTTTATTGAGACCATTGATCGCTTGAGCAATCTCCTGAGCAGCGCTTGCTCCCTGCACCGCAACAGGACATACAATTACATGAAGAGGGTATCGATCTTTTAATCTATGCAGAATATCTCTGATCACTGCCCCTGTAGGTGAAGTGACTACTCCAACGAGCTCTGGATACGGCGGTAATGAGAGCTTTCTATCTTGATCAAATATCCCTTCTTTTAATAACTTTTTCCGTCTTTCCTCCAGAAGCTTAAGTAACGCTCCCTCTCCTGCATGCTCAAGTTCCTCTATTATAATTTGGTATTTGGATCGTCCAGGGTAAGTTGTGATTTTGCCGATGCAAATGACTTCTAGACCATCCTCCGGCTCAATCGAAAGCCTCTGTGCAGTTCCTCGCCAACATATGCCGTCTAAGACCGCATTTTCATCTTTCAACGTCAGATACACATGGCCCGAGGACGCTCGGGTAGGCCTCGATATTTCGCCCTTAACCCTAACGCGCTGAAAATTACTTTCAACAGTAAACTTTACTTGATTAGACAATTCACTAACTGTTAATTCTGGCAAATTATCTGTAAAATCTAGCGGTCTGTTATCCATAATCTTAATCTATTCTACAACGTTGCATTGCGAAAGCATCTGGAGAAAAAAATATGAAAATCCTTGTCGTGGGTTCTGGAGCAAGAGAGCATGCCTTATGCTGGGCAATCGCTCGTTCTCCATTATGCAAAGATTTATATTGTGCGCCTGGCAACGCCGGCATCGAAGCCGAAGCTAAATGCATCGCAATAAAATCCGAAGACTTAGACGGTTTAGTAAAATTCTGTCAAAAAGAAAAGATTAATTTCGTAGTGGTTGGTCCTGAAGTACCTTTGGTAAAAGGCCTTGTTGATAAACTTACCAATGTCGGAATCAAAGCATTTGGTCCAAGCGCGGCTGCCGCGAAACTGGAAGGGTCAAAGAGTTTCACAAAAGAGTTTTGTATGCGGCATAAAATACCAAGCGCGGCTTTTAAGCGATTTACTCATGCTAACGCTGCAATCAAATATGTTGAGAGGATTGGTGCTCCTATCGTGATCAAAGCTGATGGATTAGCGGCAGGGAAAGGCGTGACTGTCGCACAAACACTAGATCAAGCAAAAGATGCAATAGAAGAAGCGCTAAATGACAATAAATTTGGAGACGCCGGGAGTGAGATTGTCATCGAAGAGTGCCTTACAGGCGAGGAAGCAAGCTTCCACGTCTTAGTCGACGGGGAAAATGTGATACCACTTGCATCTGCCCAAGACCATAAACCTGTGGGCGAAGGCGATACCGGCCCAAATACTGGAGGAATGGGAACTTACTCCCCAGCACCCATTTTAAATAGAGATCTAACACAGGAAATAATGCAGAAGTTTATAATACCTACCGTGGAGGGTATGAAAAAAGAAGGNCATATATATAGGGGGGTATTGTATGCNGGNCTGATGATNACCNANGATGGTCCCAAGCTAATAGAGTATAACGCGCGGTTNGGAGACCCTGANACCCANGTATTACTAATGCGCCTNAAAACAGATCTACTACCTGCGCTGATAGCGTGTGCCGACGGCACCCTCGATCAAATCAATTTAGATTGGCATAGATCTGCTGCTGTTTGTGTTGTAATGGCGGCAAAAGGATATCCNGCNGAATACAAAAAAGGTACNTCGATCAAAGGACTCNAGAAAGCTGGTAAAATTGANGNCACACAAATTTTTCATGCCGGNACCCTNNTNANTCAACAAGGTGACTTGGTTGCNAATGGNGGAAGGGTTCTTGGTATAACNTCACTGGGAGAAGATTTGANNATGGCTCAAAAGAGAGCATATGNGGCNGTAGATTTGATAGATTGGACAGATGGATTCTGCCGNCGTGATATTGGNTGGCGGGCTATTTAAAANCGNATTTCNACAAAANCAANTGCTAAGCAGATCAAGNCGANCAGCGATAANGACTTTCGCAATTTTATATACCAACTAGGTAACCAGCCCTTTTTCNCTGACCAANCGTCAAAAATAAACGCNCCAGCAAANCCTAGGATAAAAGTTATNAGAGACGGCAAGAGNGTCATTTGAATGGCNAGCCAGGCAACTAATGCNGGCGTTANACTCCATCCAATACGTATCCAGTTCTCAGATTGAGANACGCATTGNTCNGTAAAACTTGTTAACNCNGCTCCCCAGTGGACNGCACCTAAGAAACTTAAAATTACAGCTGAATANTGGAGCATTATATCTAAGGCCATTAATTGTCCATTATCCGTAAGAGTTAAAACGGAAACNGCCGTAACAACAAAGGGGATCAAACCGCCANACCCTAGTAGCCTNGCGGGGGTNGGAATTGCNGTCATTGTATTTCTCCNTCTATTTTTTAGAANCTTTGTGCNTTACTGCCCTATACTTTTTTNAAGGCCAGTGCTACGGATTTCTATAATACCCTCGCACTAACACGGAGCAAACTATGAAACTCGATGGACAAGCAGCCTTGGTAACTGGGGGAGCGAGCGGCCTAGGCGCTGCTACGGCGAAGGCATTAGCATCGGCCAAAGTTAAAGTGGCTATATTAGACACCGATATAGAGGGCGGCCAAGCCATTGCAAAGGAAATTGATGGGATAGCTATTGAATGCGACGTCTCAAACGAACAATCCGGCGAGCGAGCTATAGATATTGCTAGAGAGAATCATGGACCTGCCAGGATATTAATTAACTGTGCTGGAATAGGACCTGCTGAGCGAATTGTTGGCAAAACCGGTCCAATGCCCTTGGATAATTTCCGGCGAGTAATTGAAATAAATTTAATAGGATCGTTCAATCTAATGCGATTAGCCGCAGCTAATATGATGAACTTAGATCCTTTGGATGATAACGAGCGGGGCATCATCATCTCCACAGCATCTGTTGCCGCATTTGAAGGTCAACTCGGCCAGGCCGCTTACAGTGCCTCTAAAGGTGGCATACATGCCCTCACAATTGTTGGCGCGCGCGAGTTTGCTAAGCAAGGCATACGTGTCAATACAATAGCGCCTGGCCTTTTTGCCACGCCTCTTCTACTAGGCATGCCTGAGAATGTTCAGGAAAGTTTGGCGGCTTCTGTGCCATATCCCTCTAGATTTGGAGACCCGAAAGAATATTCTAAACTGGTCATGTCAATAATTGACAACGTTATGCTTAATGGAGAAACAATTCGCTTGGATGGCGCTATTCGCATGCAACCAAGGTAGCGAAAAGGACGACAGCGTCCAACTCGTCAACGGGCTAGTTAAGCATAAATTAATCTATTTTGACCGCATCTATCAACACCCCTCATATGATAGATTTTCCTTTCAGAGTGATCAGGAACACGCATATTTTTGAATTGTTCTCTAGCAAGTTTATGATCGAAAAGGCTCGTAGTAGGCATAAACCGCATTGTCATGCCGCGCCTACTTTTATTGGATGTATTTGGTTCTGATCCATGCACAAGGAAGACATCATGAAGAGAAATTTGACCTCTTTTTAATTCAAGATCAACGGCTTTGCTTTCATCGTACTCGGTTTTTTTCAACTCTTGGTTGAGTGTCAATTCCTTACTTGGATTTGTTTCATGCTGTAAGAGCCGAGCATCCTTGTGCGACCCCCTTATTATCCGAAGGCAACCATTTTCTCGATTAGCATCATCGACAGCCACCCAAACAGTGCATGTTGCAAGCGGACGGATCGGCCAATACTCACCATCCTGATGCCACGGAGTTGCTTTCCCATTTTTAGCAGGTTTCGCGAAAAAGCTGGAGTTCCATAACGCTATATCAGGGCCAATTAATTGCTCAACCATATCTAGAATTGTTTCGTTTCGACAAAAATTAACAAACCCGTCATCATATTGTAGAATCGCCGGGCAATAGTCTCTGAATTCAGGATGTTTTATCAAAAGAGCGTTGTGCTGATTTTGAATCGCTTCAATCGTTTTTTCTGGTAATTGGAAGTCTGGAATAACATACCCGTCTTCAAAATATTGGTCTATTTGTTGATCATTAAGCATGAAAGCATCCCCCCCAAAAGAACATTCACAAAACGTTAAAAAATCCGGACTAAACTAAACAAACCAAAACAGCTAATGCACAGGTAACTAAATGTCGGCTTTTTCCATCAGAAACCATGTAATATCGTCTAGATTACTGCTTTCATCCTTATGATAAAAGAAACCGTAATCTACCAAACGAAGATCCGTATATTTGTCCAACATTTCACCTGCAAAATCACGCTTAAATAGCTTATTTTTATAACCGCGGTATGAAAGTTCTTCAGGCTGCCTGCTATAATATTCTCCAATCAAAATATATCTTCTGGTCGCCCTATAGATATTTTCATAAGCTATAGGGAGGTGTTTGGGTGCAATATGGATCAAGACCCCAATTACCATTGCCAGATCAGAGATTTCTATTTTGTTGCTTTCTAGAATAGACCCGTGAATAACTTTCACATCATCGATCATTTTTAGCTTCGAAATGGCAGAAGAATTAATTTCAATCGCGGTTGCGGTAACCCCTGGGAATAAGTCCTTAAAGGCGATTAAGTTCAAGCCAACATTAGCGCCAAATTCTATAACGCTTTCGAGCTTGCAGGAAGACTTCAAGGCTCTATTCAATAGCGTTTTTCTTGAGAGTAAAAGCTCCTTCGTATCATTTCTAATGGTGTATTCATCACCAAAACTACCTGCCCAGAAAACTTCTTGTTCAGATTGAACTCTTTTAGCCACAATTAGCACCCTTAAAAATATTGTCCTTTACTATTCGTGGGGTCTCCTGAACAGCCGAATTTAATTTACGCCAATTCGGGTTGGCATCCAAAATATTCAAAACATCAACCATTTTGAAGTCCACTTTAATTTGAGATAAAGCCTCCATAATTTTTTTGATCAGATAAAAATCACTCTGCTCATCTAATGTCCATCTTTCCTCGGAATAATTTACTGCCGACACTACACTCAGTGGGAAAAATCTATTCGGATTTCTATAAAAAAATGGCGTGACATGCTCCCTGTCATAATCTTCTTTTGCTTCCAGTGACGCAATTTCCAATGCTTCACGCGAAAAACATTCAACTTCTAAGCCCGCGGGATAACTTCGAGGAATTGCGTTAGTGGCAAATTTACACGCATGTGGTTGCTCTAAATATTTAGTAATGACATGATCTATGACCTCTGGATCACTCAAAGGACAGTCTGCTGTTAAACGAATAATGGTTGTTGCTCCACTTTCTTGCGCAGCCCCCTCAAAGCGACTGAGCACATCCACTTCAGAGCCTCTAAAGAGACTTATGTTCCCTTTTTTGGCAAACTTTTCTATCTCATCATCAGCCGGATTTGTGGATGTTGCGACAACTATTTTCTCTATATGTTTAGATCGAGCAACGCGTTCTAATTGATGCAATAATAGAGGTTTATCATTAACTTCTTTAAGTACTTTTCCAGGCAGCCTCGCAGATGACATACGTGCTTGAATTATCGCGACCTTGGTCAACTCACCATTCCTTCTTGCCACCAACTATGAAAAAGATGGTATCACCTCCTCGCCAAAGCGCCGCATTGAAGAAATATTTTGTTGCATATTCATTGCCCCAAAACCTGTCTGGCAAAGGAGGTGACATACCCCTAAATCTTTTAATTCGGCAACTTGCTCTTTTACTTTTTTAGAACAACCATACAGCGACCCGGTTTCCATAGCCATTTTTGCACCCTCTTCATGGCTAATGGCCGGATCGGTCCACGCATTCAATGTTTCAGGAAGTGGCTCAAAGTCATCTGGATTTAATTCACTCCGTATTTCCATCATGTGTTTTCTGGTGTCTATCAGAAATTCATAGAGTTCGTCTTCCGCTTGACTGTCAGTTTCAGATAAATAAACGTTTCTCCAAAGGGCATTTTGCTCTAACAACTTTTGTTTCTTAACTTCGCAATGCTGCCCTTCTTCAAGACCCTGTTTATATAAATCCCATCTCTCTCCAATACTTGAAACTGGCAACCTTGCTGTCAGTATAGGTATACCCAGCCTGCCACATTCTACAAATGAGTTTGCAGATATTACACTTCTCCATATAGGTGGTCCGGGTTGTTGGACTGGACGAGGTCTGATGTCCGGGACTTCTACGTCATAAAAATAGCCCTTATGGCTGAAGCTTCCGCCTTTCCAAGCTTTTTCTAAAATTTCAAAACCTTCTTTCGCCCTTTGCGGGCTATCCTCGCTCCTTAAACCATGGCCTATAAATTCATATTCATTAAAAACCGTTCCTTTCCCAACCCCAACATCAATTCTCCCATTGGACAAATTGTCGAGAAGAGCTAATTGTGTTGCCAGTCTAACTGGATGATGGAAAGGCATCTGC
>PCAV01000075.1 GCA_002730675.1 Rhodospirillaceae bacterium
ACGAGGTCGATATACCCTCCAAAATATGCGCTTGCTACGCCTAGAATTAGTCCAAGAAAAGCTCCACAAAACGATGCAGTGAAACCAACTAGTAGAGCTGTTCTAGCTCCGTAAATCATCCTTGATAGTTGATCTCTTCCAAAAGAATCCGTGCCAAAATAAAACACTTTCCCGGTATCTTCATGAACTGTACCCGGGGGAGAAAGCATGTATTCAAAGTTTTCCAGTTCTGGATCAAAGGGCGCGATAGTTTCTGCAAACACAGCTGCAATTGCCATCATTATTATCACTACTGCACCAGCGGATCCCAGCGGTTGTCTGCGAAGCATTCGAAGAATATTGTCCCAAATCGTTTTTTGTTTTGGGAGAACAAATTCATCGTTAGGAAGTTCAGAAGTTGCCATGTCTTTTACCCGTTAAGAATACCGGATACGTGGATCGAGCCACGCATACATTAAGTCGACCAAAAAATTAATCACTACGTATATGAATACAACGAGCATAACTAGAGATTGGGTCAATGTGTAGTCAGCTTGAGTCACTGATTCCACAAATAGCTTACCAACACCATTGAGATTGAAGACCTGTTCTGTAACAACCAATCCGCCCATCAGAAACGCGAATTCGATACCAATAACTGTAACTACAGGTAGCATAGCGTTCTTTAATGCATGCTTGTTTACAATAATTTTTTCTATCAACCCTTTAGCTCGAGCAGTTCTTACATAATCTTCGCGTAATACATCGAGCATTGCTGATCGAGTCATTCGCGTTGCAACCGAAGAATAACGATAGCCAGTGGCCAGTGCCGGCCAGATTAGCTGTGATAAGTTGTGCATGGGGTCAACCCAGATCGGTTTGTAAAAAATCGGCGGCATCCAGGGAACGCCGGTCCACGCTTGGGTTGCGATTAACAAACCTAAAATAATAATGATTCCAAGCCAGAAGGAGGGCATAGCTATGCCTGCAATACTTATAGCTCGGACAAAATAATCAACAAGGGTGTTTTGCTTTGCAGCCGAGATAACTCCCAGCGGAACTGCTATTATAACAGAAACAAAGGTCGCCATTATGGCTATCTGTAAAGACATAGGAAACCGAATGGCGATTTCGTGAGTAACGTCTTGCTGCGTCCACATAGATTTACCAAGGTCAAATCTAACAAATCCCGCCATGTAGTCGTAAAACTGTTTGATTTTTGGATCTGAAAGTTTCAACATTTCTTGGCACTGTTTAATTTGTTCGGGGTCTGCATAGCCACCTTCACCACCAAANTTCAGCAAGCAGACGTCGCCNGGNATAAGTCTTAAAAGCAGAAAGACAACTACCGCAGCTCCAAACAATGTTGGAAACACCATCAACATTCGTTTCACAATATATGTGTACATCTAAGCCCTAACCGTATTAGAAAGTCAGAAAATAGCCGCTTTGGAATAAACCAAAGCGGCCATAACTACAAGGTGTTTTTATTAATTAACCCCTTGTCTTTTCTTTTCAGCAGCGTCAATCCAGANATTGTCAAGCGACTGNTTTAAATAGTGGCTTGGTGCAATTTTCCAACCTTTTACATATGATCGGTGTGGATTGATTTTGTACCACCAAAGCGTGATTGCCTGAGAAGCAAGGTCGTTAAGAACTCGCTTTTCATACTTACGTAATAGTGGTTTTTGCTCGTCCTGTGTTTCAGCCTTGAGCATCGCATTGTAAATATTTTCGAGCTCGGCATCTTCAAAGTTTGCGTAGTTATTTCCCGCACTTGGAAGAAACTTAGAAACATCTGCTAAGGGATTAACGATCGACTGACAGTTGAAGTCAACGGATACGTCAAAATCTCCCTTTTTGCGCAGGGAAGCATAGAAAGGTGTTGTAGGTTTAACTACTTGGTCTACCTTCATGCCAGCCTTTTTCCATTGTCCCAGTAGCCATGTACCAACTATTTTATATGGCTGGTCAACACCTCTGTTGAGGAACGTGAATTTTAGGCCAGACTGTCCAGCTTCTTGTAACAACTTCTTAGCTTCTGCTCGGGATGCGTTGATGTCTTTTCCATAGCCAGCAATATTGGCTTGGAGTTCCGACATAGGCGTTGCCATTGGATGTGAAGGGAAAACGATACCTCCTGGCGTTTTAACAATCGCGATATTTGAGAGGTACTTGGACCCCGACATGCGATCGATAGAAAGTGTTAATGCTCTTCGAACTCTTGGGTCGTCAAATGGCTTAACCTCATGGTTAGGGGTAGCAAGTAGAACGCAGTTCCAGTCACTTTCCTGAACCTTAATTTTATCGCCTAGAGCCTTAACAAGATCATCTCTTGCCTTTGGAGGGAACCCTCTGAACTCGATGTCAGCACGTCCACCACGAATGGCTTGAAGTCGCACAGACATTTTTGGTGCAGCCAACGCAGTGTAGGAGTCNAGGTATGGACGCCCTTTGTGGTGATAGCTTGCGTACTTTTTACCCTTTACGTGGCTACCCTGAACGTGTTCAACGAAACTAAAAGCGCCTGAGCCGTTTATATTTTTNTGGTGCCACTTAAACCCATGTGTATCCAAATCTTTTTTTGAATAGACGAAGTTGAATGGCATCGCCACTGACGGAATAAACGTGCCGCTGGGATGTTTTAGTTTAAAAACAAGTGTTTCGGCATCTGGTGTCGTGATCGACTCGACCATTTTAAAATATGCTTTACGGCTTGAAGCAACACCCTCTGGTGGATTAACAATCTTGTCAAAAGTTGCCTTGATGTCCGCAGAAGTAAGCGGGGTACCATCGTGGAACTTTACACCTGTCCTGATTTTAAAGGTGTACTTCGTGCCGCCCTCGGTACCTTTTGGAACGTCGCCGACACATAGATCACAAACAAAGTCTGTAGGTGATGCTGGATTATCCGGATTTTCGCGGATTAAAAGACTGTAAAACGGTCTGATCGGATGGATCATTCCGAAAGTCGATTCTATATGACCATCGTAAGACGGGATCTTTGAACCAACAACAATGTTGAGGTTTCCGCCATACTCTGGCGCAGCTGCTTTAGCAGTCGAGGCACTGTAAGCAAATGTCGCTCCCAGTACCGCGATACCAAGCTTTTGTGCTAGGCCTTTCATGTATTTTCTCCTTCCCATGTGAGGTGGGGTTCTTAATAAACTCCACTTACCTTTTCAGCGTAGGCTAAGTCGGCAACCAAATTAAGGTTCCGCTCGATAACTTCTGTTTAAACCTAGTTTTCTTTAACTAAGCAAAAACACTCATTAACAGNGCATTGNCAAATGATTTAAAAGAAACAATCGACAAAGCCCATCGCTAGCCGCTACCCTTTCATTTCACAGCCTTCGGGTCAAGCATACAGTGGGAAAAAATCGTTCTATTTTTGCTAATTTTGCAGAAAAAAACATAGAATTTGGAAATGATTAAAATTTAAGCAGAAAATGTTGTTTCACGCACGCTGCGAAAGGGAATAAACAATGAGTGATCTTGAGTTAAAAGCACTAGTTTTTGACGTTTTTGGGACAGTTGTTGACTGGAGAACGAGTATTGCCAATGAGGCTTCTGATCAGCTGAAAAATAAAGGGTTTGATCTTAATTGGTTAGCGTTTGCCGAGGCCTGGCGTGCCAAGTATCAACCTTCGATGGAAGGCGTGAGAAGCGGTAAGCGTGGCTATGTTAGGTTGGACGTTCTTCATTTGGAAAATTTAATGGAAGTACTTGAGGAGTTTAAGGTTAGCGGATTAAGCTCAGCCGAGCTAGAATATTTGAATAAAGCTTGGCATCGGCTTGAGCCTTGGCCAGACTCTGTATCAGGGTTACAACGTCTTAAAAAGAAATTTATTATNGGAACAATGTCTAATGGGAATGTGGCACTGATGGTCAATATGGCAAAGCACAGTTGCTTGCCATGGGACGTAATTTTAGGCGCAGAGCCCGCACAAGCTTACAAGCCTGACCCAAAAACATACCTTACTGGCGTTGATTGGCTCGGGTTACAACCCGACCAGGTGCTTATGTGTGCCGCCCATAACTCTGACCTCGTCGCAGCAAGAAACCAGGGATTAAAGACAGCATTTATTGGTCGTCCAACGGAATATGGTAAAGATCAGTCTGTAGACATTGAGGCAGAGCATGAATTCGACTTTATTACCACTGATATGAATGACCTCGCCGATCAATTAGGTTGTTAAGNAGCGGGAGAAAACGATGTCAGTTGCATTAGCTTACGGCGAATTTTGTGAGAAAATGGGTAGGATTAAGATTGAAGACCATATCTTTCATCATGCCAAGCGAGCGACCATCGATTGGTTTGCTTCGACCATACCCGGCGGCCTTGAGACACCCGCTAAGCTAACCTTTCAGGCATTAAAAGAGGAAATAGGAAGTGGTGCTTCAACCATTTTACCTGCTGGCCAGAAAACGACTCCNAGNAATGCGGCTTTAATTAANGGAACCGCATCCCACACGCTTGAATTTGATGATATATTTCGTGCTGGANTATATCATCCTGGATCGCCCGTTATTTCAGCAGTTATGGCCCTGGCTGATGCGAATGACGTGTCTGGCGAACACTTTTTGCGCGCAGTGATAGCAGGTTATGAAGTTTCAAATAGAATCGCATCAGTTATGGTGCCGGCTCATTATGATTTTTGGCATACAACAGCCACCGTTGGTTTTTTTGGGGCAACGGCGGCTAGTAGTTATATTTTGGGCTCGAACGCAGAGCAAACGGCGCACGCTTTGGCAACATCTGCAAGCATGGCGGCGGGTTTGCAGCAAGCTTTTCAGTCGGATGCGATGACGAAACCAATTCATGCGGGTAGGGCGGCGGAAGGAGGTGTATTAGCTGCATCTCTGGCTAGAGAAGGTATAACTGGGGTTTTAGATATTTTTGAAGCTGACAGAGGATTCGGGAGGGCGATGAGCGATTCTGTTGAATGGGATAGAGCGCTGAATGGTCTTGGCTCTTATTTTACCATCGAGCAAATTACACAAAAAAATCATGCGGCGTGTGGGCATTTACACGCAATAATCGATGCTATTATTCAGCTAAAGATGGAAGAAGAGTTTGAAATCGAAATAATCGAGGAGATCACTATTGGTTCCTATCAAAAGGTACTAGATATTTGTAATAAACCGGAGCCTGTCAGTACAAATGAGGCAAAATTCAGTGCGCAGTTTTGTGCGGCATCAGCCTTCGTAAAGGGACGATCGCTGAGAACACAGGACTTTCTTAAGAACAATCTAAAAGACCCTGTAGTCAAAAATTTACTAACCAAGGTAGTACTTGACGTTGATCAAAAATGCCAAAAAGCTTTTCCTAACGCACGCTCTGCAAAGGTAAAAGTTAGATTGCGAAATGGAGTNGAATTGGAGAGTTTTGCGCCTACGCGAAAGGGTGACCCAGACCATCCAATGTCTGATAATGAACTTTCCGAAAAATATATGGATCTTGTCCAAATTGTCTTTGATGAAGAAAATACGAGATTGCTTTTGGAAGAGATGTGGACATTCGAAAAAATAACCTCTATGCGAGGGTTTATTGATAAACATTTTGATGAAAGTCGACTACT
The DNA here is from genome assembly GCA_002730675.1 of Rhodospirillaceae bacterium. Lineage (GTDB taxonomy): Bacteria > Pseudomonadota > Alphaproteobacteria > Thalassobaculales > Thalassobaculaceae. Next base: position 5,562 of record PCAV01000075.1, read on the forward strand.
TATTTAAGAAATTAAGGGGCATGCCGGGTCTTTCCCATTGGCAAGATGCTAAAATGCCATGCCAGGATAAAGTCAAAAAAGCAGTTTTTAGATCCGATCCACCAAAACAAATATTTGTGGTGTAAGGATCGTCGGTCTCTAGGAAGTCTAATGTTCCCCCTTCCGGGCTCGCAATTGTAATCCCTCCCGTCATAAGAGTGGCAACGCAAATATTACCAGATGCTTCTAACGCCAGAGAATCAAACCGTCTGAAGCCNCCATCGCATGTGACCAAACGTCCTCCGTTGACTGAACGAGGGAAAGGTAACTTTTCTACCGTCGCGTCCTCGGTTATTTGAAAANCATAAAGCCGTGCTCCCTCTGTTTCTGCCACATAGAGTGTCTTCTCGTCATGGGACAGACCTATCCCATTTGGTGTGGTAATCGGCTGTATGACTTCACGTATTTCACTCCCATCGGCACGTGCCCAGTATACTGCTCCTCTATCCATGTCTCTATCACGAGCTTTCCCAAGGTCAGTGAACCACATATTTCCAGATTTATCGAAAACTAAATCGTTTGGGCCATTTAATCGGTTCTCTCCACAAGTATCGTATAATCTCTCTACTTTACCCGTTTCTAAATCAACTCTTTCTATTCTTCCAGTGACATAGTCGTCTGACTGGCCTATAGGTCTCAAATAGCCTGAAGAGGCATCTTTTTCCCAATTGAAGCCGCCATTGTTACAAATGTAACAGGCGCCATCTGGTCCGATAGCCGCCCCATTTGGTCCTCCTCCAAGGTCCGCTATTACCTCTTTTTTACCTGTTTTTTGGACACGAGTGAGTGTGCCGCGTGCTATTTCCACCAGTATAATTGAACCGTCGGGCATGGCTATTGGCCCTTCTGGAAATTGTAAACCCTCGGTGATAGCTTGTAATGACTTCATTCAACTCTCCTCATCAAGTTGGTATATGTTTGATGTTACATGAGTTATCTGGGGAAGAAATAGTTATTGGAACCAGAAAATTGAAGTTGAAGTTTAACCACTCTAATAACTAAACTTTTAACATTATTTTACGTAGTTCTGAAATTATGTGCGTGAGGGGATTAGTATGGGATTCTTTTTAACAAAAGATGACTTTGTTTTTCAAGGACATAATTTACGTCGTCCAGAGTGTGTTTTGGCAACGAAGTCAGGAGATATCTTTGCGAGCCATGCAGCAGGCAGGGGCGGTATAGCTCACATTGACGTCAATGGGAGTACGAATTTTATTATGGCCACAGCAGGTGATATCCCGGACGACTTCATCCCTAATGGCTACTCTTTAATGCCAGATGGTTCTTTTTTAATAGCCAACGTTGGGAATGATGGTGGTGTTTATATATTAAATAGAGACGGGACGTTAGTTCCCTTTTTATTGGAAATTGATGGGATAAAGCTTCCCGCTTGTAATTTTGCTAATAGAGACGCATTAGGAAGGATTTGGATATCCGTCAGTACATGGGCAAGAAATCGCGATGAATCTTTCAAAAAGGATGTCGCAGACGGTGTAATAATACTAGTTGATAATAGAGGGCCCCGCGTAGCCGCACAGGGTATAGGGTTTACAAATGAAAATAAGGTTGATCCTTCAGGGCAATGGCTTTTCGTCCATGAGACAATGGGAAGGTCGATTTGCAGGTTCCGAATCAATGGTGATGGTGAACTAGGTGATAAAGAAGTATATGCAGAATATGGTCCCGGCGTTTTCCCAGATGGCTTTGAGTTTGATGCTGAAGGTGGTATTTGGTGTACTAGTGTCGTAAGCAACCGAATAATAAGAATTGATAAGAATGGCGAACAAGTAACGGTATTCGATGAAGGTGATGAAGAAACCACTTCCAGGGCGGAGGCTGCCTATCAAAATGACACTTATACGAGAGCGCACTTGAAGGCTGGTGATAAAAGCATACTCGGAAATTGTGCGAGCATTGGATTTGGCGGTCATGATCTGAAGACATGTTTCATTGGCTCTTTAGCATCTGATAGAATAGCGAGTTTTCGCTCCCCCGTCGCCGGGGTCGTGCCACCTCATTGGAACTTTTAAATCTTTATTACTCTATTAAATAGGATGTCACGATGGCACTTTCGGGAATACGCGTTATCGATTTAACAAGAATATTAGCAGGCCCGTTTTGCACCTTGATGTTGGCCGATATGGGAGCCGAAGTTATTAAAATTGAGCCTCCAAAAGGCGATCCCGTCAGACAGCAAGGTATCGTCAAAAATGGACTAAGCTGGTATTTTGCCCAGTTCAATAGGAACAAGAAGTCGGTTGTTTTGGACCTTTACTCCGAAGAAGGAAAAAAATACTTGGAACTTCTATTGGAAACGGCCGATGTGTTGGTGGAAAATTACAGGCCCGGTGTACTAGCGAAAATGGGTTTTCCACGGGAACGTTTGGAGGAGATAAATCCGAAATTAATTCACGCAAGCGTAAATGGATATGGATCGACCGGTCCCTACGTGGACAGGCCCTCTTTTGATTTTATAGCGCAAGCTATGAGCGGGTTCATGAGTGTTAATGGCTCGCACGAAGGAGAGCCGATGCGAGCTGCGCCGCCAATGAGTGACTTGATAGCTGGTCTGTATGCAGCATTTGGCGTTGTAACCGCACTTCAAGCCCGCCATCGGACTGGGAGAGGTCAAACTGTCGAGTCAAGTTTAACAAATGGTCTAATAAGTATGATGGCATACTTGTCCGCAGAATATTTTGCTACTGGAATTATCCCTTCAAGGACGGGTAATAACCATCCGATTGCATCGCCATATGGTTTGTTTCGGGCGAATGATGGCAGAGTTGCAGTAGCACCCTCCAATGATGTATTTGTGAAGCGATTTCTCACTGTATTAGATTTAGACTATCTTCTTGATGAGGATAAGTTTTGCACGAATGACCAGCGCATGAAAAATCGTGATGAGTTATTGGAAATAATAAACAAGGTGACAGAAAAACAATCAGTGGATCATTGGATTAAGGTTATAAATGAGGCGGGGTGTCCATGTGGCAGGACAATGGACTTAAAGGAAGTGTTCGAGGATCCTCAAGTCTTGGCACAGGAAATGATGCTAGAGGTTGACCATCCGGGTAGGGGTCCTGTGAAGATGACCGGGTTTCCAGTTAAATTATCAGAAACACCCGCAAAGGTACATCGTCCAACCCCTGAACTTGGTGCTCACACGTCTGCAGTCTTGGGATCACTGAAGCCTAGGAAAAGTGATTGAGCTTTTAATTTAGACGTTAGCTATCACCCATCTTAAGTGCTTCGATAAAGGCGGATTGCGGGATATCAACACGTCCAAATTGGCGCATTTTTTTCTTACCCTTTTTTTGTTTTTCTAGGAGTTTTCTTTTTCTGGAAACATCCCCGCCATAGCATTTAGCTGTTACGTCTTTCCGCATAGCGCTAATTGTTTCTCGCGCGATAATCTTGCCCCCTATTGCTGCTTGCACTGGGATTTTAAAGAGTTGCCGGGGTATTAAATCCTTAAGGCGGGCGCATAATTCTCGTCCTCGTGTTTCCGCTTGTGAAGCGTGAACCACCATGGATAGAGCGTCAACTGGCTCCGCATTCACTAACACGCTCATACGAACTAAATCGCCTGTAATGTAATTGTCCATTTGGTAATCAAAACTAGCATATCCACGTGAAATAGATTTAAGTCGATCATAGAAGTCGAAGACAACCTCGTTTAGTGGCAATTTATAAACGACCATTGCCCGAGCACCTACATATGTCAGTTCTACCTGCTCTCCTCGACGTTCGGTACATAGCGATAGTATAGGGCCCAAAAATTCGTCTGGAACAAATATAGTAGCTTTGATCCATGGTTCCTCAATATTGTTGATTTTCACAACATCGGGCATATCGGATGGATTATGGAGTTGTAATGTTTCACCAGAATTCATGTTGATTTTGTAGACAACACTTGGTGCGGTTGTAATAAGATCTAAATCAAATTCTCTCTCTAAACGTTCTTGGATAATCTCGAGGTGCAGAAGACCTAAAAAGCCGCAGCGAAATCCAAACCCAAGTGCTGCAGAAGTTTCTGCTTCAAAAGAGAAACTAGCGTCATTTAACCGGAGCCGTTCTAAGCTTTCCCTTAATTGTTCGTAGTCCGCTGCATCGATTGGAAAAAGTCCGCAAAACACAACAGGTACACTTGGTTTGAAACCATCTAGAGGGACAGATGTTGGATACCTATCCTCGGTAATAGTGTCGCCCACCTGTGTGTCCGCAACTGTTTTAATGGCGGCTGTAAAGAAACCTAGTTGGCCCGACCCGAGACTTTCTACCTCTGTCAGTTTTGGTGTAAATACGCCCACTCTATCAACTAAGTGCGTTGCGCCAGTTTGCATCATACGGATTTTCGTGCCCTTTTTTATTGTTCCATCGTACACTCTTATAAGGGCGATGACGCCTAGGTACGCGTCATACCAAGAATCAACGAGCAACGCCTTCAAAGGCCCTTCCTCGTCTCCTACTGGCGGAGGTAACTTTTCAACTAATGCCTCGAGGACCGCCTTTATATTCAAGCCAGTTTTTGCAGAAATTTCGACCGCTTCTGAAGCATCTAAACCGATGACCTCTTCTATTTGATTTCGTACTCTTTCAGGCTCAGCGGCCGGAAGATCAACCTTGTTTAACACCGGTATGATTTCGTGATCAGCATCGATTGCCTGATATACGTTTGCTAATGTTTGTGCTTCAACGCCTTGGCTCGCATCCACTACAAGTAGAGAGCCCTCACATGCTGAGAGTGACCGGCTGACTTCATATGAAAAATCTACATGGCCTGGCGTATCCATTAAGTTTAGCTCGTAGATATCACCATCCTTAGCGGTAAACTTTAGTTGGACTGATTGCGCTTTAATCGTGATTCCGCGTTCTCGCTCAATATCCATAGAGTCGAGAACTTGTTCTTTCATTTCTCGTTCAGAAAGTCCGTCGCACACTTGGATAAGACGATCAGCAAGTGTAGACTTCCCGTGATCTATGTGGGCTATTATTGCAAAATTTCTTATTTTGGAGAGATTACCCATGGTTCGAACTTACTATCTCAAAAGTTGTAAAAAAGTTCTAAAAGATCTGATTTGAAAGGGCTCTGTGTCATGAGCTAGTGGTTGCCGTGCTAATATTGTTTTCCCTAAATGGGTGGGAGGGATACGTTCCTAGAACTTGCACAGCTCCTTCCGGGCAGAAGAATTGCAATTCTTCGAGAGCTAGCTTCATGGCAGGCTCGTTAGGGTGTCCGTCAGCGTCGACGTAAAACTGTGCAGCAGCGAATGAACCGCCTATCATGTAAGATTCAAGTTTAGTTAGGTTAATCCCATTAGTGGCAAATCCACCAAGTGCTTTGTAGAGTGCTGCTGGTACGCTCCTTACTTTGAAGATAATCGTGGTTATGCATCTAACGCTGTTGAGGTCTGGCACAATTGGTTCCCTCCCCATGATTAACATCCGCGTAGTATTATGATCAGCGTCTTCAACACTTTCTCTCAATATTTCCAGTCCATAAATCTCGGCGGCAAGCCGTGGTCCGATTGCGCCTATTTTGGGGTTTTTCCTCTCGGAAACATCTCGTGCTGCGCCGGCTGTGTCTGGGTGCTGAACTGGTTTAGCAGATAACTCTTGTAATAATCTCCTCGACTGACCTAGCGCGTGCACATGGCTATGTATTTCTTCCAATTCTTCCGGTTTTGCGCCCTTTAATCCCAGCAGCATGGCATTTATTCTTTGGAAATGCTCGTCTACAATATAAAGCCCGGATCCCGGTAACAGATGGTGAATGTCCGCAACTCTACCAGCAACAGAGTTTTCCACTGGTACCATAGCGAATGTCGCTCGTTTTTCCTGAACTGCGGCGAGCATCTCTTCAAAACTATGACACGGAAGTACAGCGAGCTCCGGCCTAGCTTCTATACACGCCATATGAGAGTTGGCACCGAGCTCGCCTTGGAAAGCTATAATGTCTTTTGCTTCTGTCACAAATTTAACCACTTGTTATTGTAATAGCACTTTAGCTTTTTCTAAATCTTCCGGAGTATCGACACCAAAGGGTACGGTGTCAACGAGGGCAACATCAATTCTTATCCCATTTTCTAATGCTCTTAACTGCTCTAATTTCTCCTGCTGTTCCAGACGAGATATGGGAAGTTTTACAAAACGTTCAAGAGCGCGTCTTCTGTAGGTGTAAAGGCCGATGTGGT
>PCAV01000076.1 GCA_002730675.1 Rhodospirillaceae bacterium
TCTGGAAGTTCTGCAGGTATAATGTGTTTAGACCCACCAAGTTCGTATTTTGCAGTATAATCATAAAATCCCCGCTCTGAGGTTATTTCCGTGACACATAATGCAACGCCGTTCAAGACACCGACTGTGAGCTCGCGACCTGGTATGAATTTTTCAATAACTAATTCCTCTCCATAAGACCATTTTTTTAGAAAAGGGACATAATTATCTTTTGAGCGGACAATATGTACTCCTATACTGGATCCCTGGGCTTTTGGTTTAATCACGAACGGCCTTTTTTCGAGTTCCAAGAGCGAAATGTCATTTCTTGAAAGTGAGGACCCTTCAGGACACGATAACCCTGCTTTCGAACAGATCTCTTTAGTTCTAATCTTGTCCATCGCAATAGCTGAGGCTTGGACACCGGAATGTGTATAGGGTATCCCCATAATATTCAAAAGACCCTGAATATTCCCATCCTCTCCGATCGGTCCGTGGAGCGCATTAAAACAAACATCGGGTTTCAATTTTGCAAGAACTGACGAAATATTCCGATCAACGTCAATTTTTGTCACTTGAAAGCCTGAAGACCGCAATGCTTGCGCACACGCCAACCCACTTAAAATCGATACATCTCGTTCAGTCGACCACCCTCCCATCAAAACAGCTACATGCTTATTCATAGCTCACATCCTCAGTGTTAAGGTTGCTATCTTTAGGAAGACCCAATAATTTAATTTCCCATTCAAGTTCAATCCCCGTGGCGTCTCGAACTTTCTGCTGAACAATATTTCCTAAATTCTCTAAATCAGTTGCATCGGCATTGCCCGTATTCACCAAAAAATTGCAATGCTGTTCTGAGACCATTGCGCCACCTATTGATACTCCTCTGCAGCCTGCCGCCTCTATAAGCTCCCAGGCTTTATATCCTTTTGGGTTTTTAAAGGTGCTGCCACCAGTTCGCTCTGTTATTGGTTGACTTTCCACCCTTCTTGCTTTTATTTCGTCAAGTTTTTTTTGGATGTTAGGCTGAACGTCCTTACCTGTTTTGAACAAGCCTGAGAGAAAAATATAATCTTTGGGAACTCCACAGTGGCGATAGCTCATCGCCATTTCCTCAAGAGATAGAACTTTGATATTTCCAGTATTATCGATGACTTCTGCTTCGATAAGGATATCTTTAACTTCCTTGCCGTAAGCTCCAGCATTCATTCGAAGACCACCCCCAATTGTTCCGGGTATGCCTGATAAGAACTCTAAACCTGAATATCCTTCCTTAAGAGCTAAACGAGCTGCGATACTATTTGGTAAGCCAGCACCAATTCGCACACTGTTATTTTTAAAATTAATAGAAGCAAAGTTTTTCCCAAGCTTAATTACTACTCCAGGTATCCCACCGTCCCGAATAAGAATATTTGAGGCCGCACCAATTATCGTGACTGGAACCTCTTCAGAGTTTTGCAAAAGAAATTGACTTAAGTCTTCGTGGTCTTGTGGCCGAAAAACTGTGGCAGCAGCACCGCCAACCCGAAACCATGTGTAAGGAGCCATTACTACATGTTTTTTGTAACTTCCTCTTACATCGGGTAATCTTTTTAAATCAAAATCCCTAAAATCTGAAAATATCATGAAGTTTGATCCTCCATTTCCAGTACAACTACATCAGACTTTCTAGTATCACTGATCCGCTTTGTGGATTTTGAATCTGTCAGTTCTATGGGCTTTCGTGTAGCGGTCACCCCGATGGCCTGGAAGATATCTTCTAAGTCTTTCGGCAATGAGTTTGCCCATGTGGTAATATTGCCGGCTCCGAGGCATAACACTAGATCCCCAGGTTCAGCCACTGCTGCAACCTGTGAGGGAAGTTCTTCCNCGTTTTTNAGGGGNAGAACTTGNCAGTAGTTANGAAGTCGAATTCCTTCAACTAANTGATTTCTGTCGAAATTCTCTATGGCTATTTCNCCNGCNGCAAAGACATCTGAAACAAAAACAATATCAGCCTCCTCAAAACAACCNCAAAACTCATCGAACAAGTCCCGAAGTCGCGTGTATCTATGTGGTTGAAAAACGACAATNACTTTCCCTGANTTACACGCCAATCTAGCAGCGTTGAGAGCNGCATNTATCTCGACCGGATGNTGTGCATAATCGTCTATTACGACTATGCCATTNCTAATACCCGTTTTTGTAAATCGTCTTTTTACTCCTTTAAAATCACGCAAGCCTTCCCGTATTAGGTCTTCATNCATACCCATTTCCAATGAAATAGCTATTGCAGCCAAAGAATTCAAAACATTATGTTCGCCATACATTGGAAGTTCGAGACGCTCAATACTTCCGCTGTTTGTTTTCCCTCTATCACGCACAATCACATCAAAACACGAACCAGTTTCAGTGGCGGTGATCTTAGAAGCTTGGACATCCGATTCCTTATTAAAGCCATAAGTTATTATGCGCCGGTCAGGAATTTGTTGCACTAATTCCTGAACTACGGGATGATCTATACAAACGACTGCAAAGCCGTAAAATGGGATATTCTTAACAAAAGAACGAAATGCGTTCTTCAGATTTTCAAAATTACCGTGAAAATCTAGATGCTCCCGATCTATATTAGTTACGACCGCAATGGTGGCAGGCAAATTGTTAAAACTACCATCCGACTCGTCAGCCTCCACTACCATCCAATCGCCATCACCAAGACGCGCATTTGTTCCATAGGAATTTAGTATTCCTCCATTTATTATAGTTGGATCTAGACCTGCACTATCCAGAACGGAAGCAACCAGCGAAGTAGTGGTTGTCTTTCCATGGGTTCCTGCACAAGCTATTGACCACTTTAATCTCATAAGTTCAGCCAGCATCTCTGAACGATGAACTATAGGAATTTGTTTTTCCCGTGCAAAACTCAGCTCAACATTCCCTGCTTGGATAGCAGTTGAAACTACTGCGATAGATGCATCACTCAGATTTTTAGAAGCTTGTCCCACAAAAACCTTTACCCCCATTTCCTGCAATCGCTTTACATTTTGATTCTCTGAAATATCGCTGCCCTGAACTTTGTACCCTAAGTTGTGGAGGATTTCGGCTATGCCACTCATTCCAATGCCGCCGATTCCGATAAAATGAATAATGCCGATATCTATGGGAAGTCTTTGCATAATTAGCCTCCCGACTCACAAAAGAGAAAAAGACCCAATGCATTAACCAACATAGCGCTTGACAAAGTTTTGGTCTCAGAAGATCTCGAAGCCGCACGTAAAACTAGATCAGCAAGACGTTCAACTGCGTCTGGGACACCACAATTTCGGGCGGCAATAGTGGCATTATTATAAATATTTTCATCTGTAAGAACCTTATTGATAACATTTGCTAGAGCTTCTGGCTTTAAGTCGGTTTCGTCACAGCACCAGGCTCCACCTGCCTTAACCATGTCGATTGTGTTTTTCTGCTGATGATTATCCAAAGCAAACGGATACGGTATGAATATAGCTGGTCGTCCAACAACTGCTAATTCCGCAACTGTCGAAGCTCCAGATCGGGAGATAACAAGGTGAGCTTCCTGAAGCATTTCTGGCATTTGATGAAAAAAGGTTTTTAATTCGAATTTAATGCCCGCTTTTTTATAAACCCTATTAACATGTTGAATATCTTCTATTCTACATTGTTGTTTTATCACCAAGCGTTCACGTAATTGTTTATTCAATGACGCGATGGCAGATGGAACAGCCTCCGAAAGAAAACGAGCTCCTAAACTACCGCCGACGATTAAAAGGTTTATTTCTTTGTTTCCTGCTAACGTCGGTGCTGATATTTCTCTGCTGGAAAGAAATTCTGTTCTCACCGGGTTGCCCGTCAAACACGACAACATTTTTTTATCATTCAAACCCGATGTATTCTTAAAAGATTTAGCAATAAATGTTGCTCGCTTCATCAACCAGCGGTTAGCTCTTCCAAGCACAGCGTTTTGTTCGTGTATGATTGATGGAATACACATCCAGTGCGAGGCCACCAATGGGGGAAGAGAGGGATAACCTCCGAACCCAACGGTTACATCAGCGCTAAAATCGAGAATTATCTTCCATGACAATATGGTACTTTTGATTAAGCTAAAAAATGCAAGCATTTTTAAAAATGCATTTTTCTGACTGGGATTTTTTACGTCTATGTATTTAACTGAAACCCCATTCTTTTCTATCTCAAATTTTTTTCCTCTGAGATCAGTAATGAGCAGAATATCGTGGCCCATTTCTTTCAATTTTTNGGCCAGACTGATTGCGGGAAANACGTGACCTCCTGTTCCCCCAGCAACTAGTATGATTTTTNTTCTGGTCATANAAACTCCTCCCGACCGGGCCTTTTCCTAGTTAAAGCCAGAACCATTCCCATCCCAATGGACAGGGCAAGGAAAGATGAACCACCATAACTTATGAAAGGTAATGTCATTCCTTTTGCGGGGATTAGTTGAAGTGAAGAACTTATGTGTATTAAAGCCTGCANACCAAATTGGATGAGTANACCAGCNACAGCCANGAACACAAACAAACTGCTCTCAGACATTATTCGCAAACAACCCCTTAGCACTAAAAATCCAAATAGGCCTATCACCGCTAAGGCTATAAAAACACCAAACTCCTCACCAGCAACCGCGAATATAAAATCCGAATGCGCATCAGGTAGAAGATCTTTAATTTCACCTTCACCAGGTCCTGTNCCAAACAAACCGCCATTTGAAAAAGCTTCNAAAGATCGATCGATTTGATAGGTATCCCCTNTAGANGGGTCAAGGAATCNATCGACACGAGACCTAACGTGATCNAAAAAGAAGTAGGCTGCTACCAGCCCACTAATCCCAAAGATAAAGAAAGATATAACAAAAAATAGAGGAAGACCTGCCAAGAAAAATTGGCATGACCACACCGCTGAGATNACAACGGTTTGACCAAGATCTGGCTGACCAAGCANTAGGCTTACAATTATTATAAACATCATTAGAGATATAAAATGTCCAGGAAAGCTTGTTTTAGACCTCCACTCCGAAAACATCCACGCAGCAACAACTGCGAAAAATGGCTTAATAAACTCGGATGCTTGAAGNGAAAAACCACCTGCCGATAACCATCGACGGGCTCCTTTTATTTCACTCCCAAAAATAAGGGTTAACCCGAGAATGATCATCCCAATTAATAAGCCAATTACAGCCAACCGCTTCACATTTTTGGGTGATAAAAGTGAAATGAGAAAAATCATAGCGATACCAACAGGCAAAACAAGAAGATGTTTTTTTATAAAGTAGTAGCTACTCAATTTAAGTTTTGTTGCTACTGCCGGACTTGCACCAAACACCATCAAAACACCAAAAAACACCAATATTAATAATGCTCCTAGAAACCATCTATCGACGGTCCACCACCATTGCCCAACTAAACTGGTATCTGTCCTAGTTAATGTGGTCATGTTGTTGTTTCCCAGCTCGAAGATTTTTCGAGGTTTAGTGAACCAACAATCGACTTAAACTGGTCTCCTCGCTCTTCATAACTCTCAAATTGATCAAATGANGCGGCTGCTGGCGATAAAAGCACAACTGGGCTTTCTTTTTTTTCACTACATGCAGCTAAAGCAGCTTTTTTTACTGCAATTTCNAAATTTCTACATTTGGTACACGGGGTACTACTTTTAAAGACATCGAAGAACTCATTTTCCGAGCTTCCAATCAGAAATGCATGCTCAACATTCTCGAGTTTTTTGAGAAAAGACTTAGTAACTCGCTCTTTCTTTGAGAGGCCGCCGGCTATCCAATAAATTGACTTAAATGATGAGAGCGCGCGCTCTGTCGCATCAAAGTTTGTTGCTTTAGAGTCGTTTATAAAATTAATGCCAAACAATTCCCTCACTAATTCTTGACGGTGGGGCAGCCCCTCAAAACATTTTAATGNANATTCTATTTCNNGCTGCTCAATCCCCAATGAAAGCGCTATGGCGATNGCAGCTGCTGCATTTTGATGGTTATGAACCCCGATAAGAGTTTTCATTTCATTTAAATTTATTTCGCANTTTGGTATACCAGGCAGCTTACTTCTTAAATTNCCACTNTCTACNCCAACCCCATTTTCTGGGATTTGATAACCAGATATAGGTATTACCGAGAGATCTGATTGATGTTTAAATTGATGGCATATTGATCGCGTAATTTCATCATCTGTACCAATAATGATTTTGGGATCATAACTTAAGTTATCGAAAATTCTTCGTTTCGCACGAACATATCCTTCCATACCGCCGTGTCGATCCAGATGGTCGGGCGTTATATTCAAAAGCACGGCGATACTGCACGCTAAAGAAGGGGATAATTCAAGTTGATATGAACTTAACTCCAAAACAATAAAGTCCGGCCTTGTATCTGACGACATCTCCAAAACTGGTCGACCGATATTTCCTGCTACTTCATTAGAAATATTTGAATGAGATAAAACGTGCCCGATAAGTGCGGTAGTGGTAGATTTACCGTTTGTCCCCGTAACGCCGATAATCCGATTGTTTTTAAAATTTTTTGCAAATATATCAATGTCACCAATAATAGGCACACCAGATGCCTTCGCTTTTGCTGCCACTGGATGAGGCTTTGGAAATGAGTGGGGTATTCCTGGACTCAGAACAAGTGCGTCCAAATCCTTAAAATTGATAGAGTGAAGATCTCTAACCTCAACTCCAGTTGTAGAAACTTCCTTTCGTCTTCTCGGATTATCGTCCCACGCTAACACTCTAGCTCCACCGAGCATGAGGGAAGACACTGCAGCCTTACCTGATCTAGCAAGCCCCATGACCGCGACTGTTTTATTCGAAAATGATCTTGCGATAATCAACTTCTACCTCAGTTTCAGTGTTGACAGTCCAATAAGCGCTAAAACAACAGCAATTATCCAAAACCGAATAACAACTGTTGGTTCAGCCCAACCTTTTTTTTCAAAATGATGATGTAGTGGAGCCATGCGGAAAATTCGTTTCCCGGTTAGCTTAAATGAGACCACCTGCACGATTACTGAAACGGTCTCTAGCACAAACAAACCACCAATTATAGCCAGAACCAACTCATGCTTAGTGATAACACTAATGGCACCCAGCGCTCCGCCTAATGACAAAGATCCAGTATCGCCCATGAACACCATTGCGGGCGGCGCGTTGAACCAAAGGAAACCAAGGCCGGCACCTATTATCGATCCGCAAAAAATGGATAGTTCACCGCTTCCCACCACATGATATAATTGCAGATATCCACTAAACAGTACGTTGCCAACAAGATAAGTTATCAATGCAAAACAAGCTGCTGCTATCATCACCGGTACGATAGCGAGACCATCTAGCCCATCCGTTAAATTAACCGCATTGGAAGCACCAACGATAACCAACACGCTAAACGGTAAAAAAAACCAACCTAATTCAATAAAAATATCTTTGAAAAATGGGATACTCAAACTTTCCTTTGTTTCTTGGGGTCCAAGTGAAGAAATTAGGAAAGCGACTAGTACCGCGACAATGATTTGGAGCACTATTTTGAGCCTGGATGACATACCATTAGAGCTAGCGGTCTTTAGCTTAAGAAAATCATCAACAAACCCTATCAAGCCAAAACTCGCAGTTACTCCGACCACGAGCCAAATATAAGGGTTATTAATATCAGCCCAAAGAAGCGTGGAAATAATTAGAGCGACTAGGATCATTAGTCCACCCATAGTGGGAGTTCCGCGCTTGGCCAGATGTGTTTCAGGTCCGTCATTTCGGATTGGTTGGCCATTTGCTTGCTGTACTCTGAGCCATCGGATCATACTGGGGCCAATAACAAAACTGATAACTAACGCGGTTAAAACGGCACCACCGGTTCGAAATGTCAGATATTTAAACAAATTAAAAATGGTGTATTCATCAGCTAGGGGAAATAGAAAATGATATAACATTTACTCATTACCCCCGTTTAACTCTGAGCTATTTGTATTCTCTATGCCCTTTGAATTTATGGCAGTTATTATCGGCGCCATATTGGTCCCTAGAGAACCTTTAACAAGAACTAGATCTCCTGCTCTTATTAAATTCGCGATTTGATCTGCGACATCAATACTTTCAGCGCCATGGGCCCCGAATACCTCAATTGGTAATAACTTGTGGAGCTCAAACATTAGCTTTCCAACGGTAAAAACAATGTCTGGCTTTGCAGCCAATAAATCATCTATTAATTCGGCATGTAATTTCCGTGCATCGTTTCCAAGCTCAAGCATATCGCCTATCACGATGATTTTTCGTCCGCCCGGACCTGGCTTCATTGACTTTAAAACAGAAAATGCTGACGTCATAGCGACCGGACTGGCATTATAACTTTCATCAACTAAGCAAAATGTCTCTTCTGTCGTAAGATTAATATTTTTTTGCCCTCCTCTTCCAACGGGGGTAGTAATACTTTTGAAGCACTTAGCCGCATGCTGAATATCTAGTCCAAGCGCATGAACAACCGCCAGGACACCAACAGAATTAAGCGCTCGATGCTTTCCGGTTTCCGACAAGACATATTGATGGGTTTCATTCTTAAGCTGGATTTTTACAAAACTTTTCCCTTTTCCAGGTTGCCACTCAAGCAACTGCAAGTCAGACTTTTTGTCTTCCCCAAAAGTGATTATGTTTTTTATCCCCCTTTTTTCTGCTCTTGACTTTAAAAAGTCTATCCAAGGGTTGTCTTGATTCAGGACAACTGAGCCATTTTCCGATAAACCATTAAAAATCTCTGCTTTGGCCTCTGCTATAGCCCTTTCAGTTTTAAGTTGCTCGAGATGAACACCATGAACATTTGTTATCAGAGCCACCTTAGGTCGAATTAAATTAGATAAATACGCGATTTCCCCTGTATTATTCATTCCGAGTTCGAACACCGCAAATCGAGAAGATCCATTCAAGCGTGCTAAACTGAGCGGTGCTCCAATATGATTATTTAAATTACCTATCGTCGCATGCACGCTATCGAATTGGGCCAACGCTTTTGCCAATAAGTTTTTGCTACTCGTTTTTCCAACGCTGCCCGTGACGGCTACAAACTTTGCCTCTGATCTTTTTCTGGCTAAACAGGCTATTTGAACGAGGGCTTTTTGAACGTTTGCAACAATTAATATTGGGCTTTCTTCTGACAACCCATCTATTTTTCTCTCGACTATAGCTGCGGCCGCCCCTTTGTCGAATGCATCCGCGACATAACAATGACCATCAACCCTGGTGCCCCTGAACGCTATAAAAATATCTTTAGGTTGAACTTTTCGACTGTCAATACTTACACCTGAAGCACGCCATTTTCTCCCATCAGTCTGGGCGTTTGTTGCGCCTTCAATTTCCACACTTGTCCAAAGGCTTCTACTCATGGTTTAAGCCCTCAGCATTTTTAATTAGGTTTTTTACTACCTCAACATCACTAAATTTAAATTTTTGACCATTAACTTCTTGTGTAGACTCATGCCCCTTACCAGCTACTAACAACAGATCGCCGCTTTGGAGCTTTGAAATTCCTAGTTTTATTGCCTCTCCCCTGTCCGCAACGCTTTCGCCGTTTGGACAACCCTCTAAAATTTGATCTCTAATTCTTTTTGGATTTTCATTTCTTGGATTATCGTCTGTTATCAAGCACAGGTCGGCTAACTCATCAGCAACTTGCCCCATTTTTTTTCGCTTACCACTATCCCTTTCTCCGCCAGCACCAAAAACGCATATTAATCGTTTAGAAGTATGTTGCCTTAGCGCGACTAGTGCATTTCTGAGAGCGTCCGGCGTGTGAGCATAATCAACGATAACTTGAGCCAAAGAATTACTGTCAGTGACACGCTCTAAGCGACCAGGGACGCCTTTCAAATTTCTAAGCCTGTCTACCCAAAATTCAACATCACTATCTTTTTGAGAAGCTACGACAATTCCTAAGGCTGCCAACACATTTAGGATTTGAAACTTTCCCAGCAATTTCAATACAAATTGATATTCGACTTTAAAAACTTTAATTCTTATTTCCTGAAAGGCTGGCGAAGATTTAACATCTAAAAGCTGAATATCTGCCCCGTTTGATGAGCCAAAGCTAATTACGCTTACTCCTCTTAAGATACAGATGTTCTTTAATGCTTCAAATTCACTTGAGTCAAAATTTAAAACTGCTGTGCCTTTTGCACTGAGGAGTTCCGAAAAAAGACGTGCTTTCGCTTTGAAATATGTCTTCATATTTTTGTGATAATCAAGGTGATCTTGCGTCAGATTTGTAAAAACCGCCGCACTAATTTTCACCCCATCGATACGATATTGATCGAGGCCGTGACTTGACGCTTCAAGCGCTAGATAATGAATCTCTCTATCGCTCAAACTTTTTAAAACTTTATGAAGCCTGACCGTATCCGGCGTGGTCAAACTAGAGTTCTCGAGAACCTGTTTTGTTTTTAATCCTAATGTTCCTAGACTAGACGCACTATATCCAACTGAAAGCCAAAGTTGCCTAGCAAAATCTACTACCGAGCTTTTCCCATTTGTACCAGTGACCGCAGCAACATAATCCGGCTGACCATTAAAAAAACAAGCTGCTAACTTTGCTAATTCTAGTCGCGGGTTACATGTTTCGATGAGTGGCATAGTTGGAGCCATATCCCGGCACTTTGATGAATTTTGAGTAATAATTGCTACTGCGCCGCGGGATACCGCATCATCAACAAAATTCACCCCGTCAACCTTGTTCCCTGGTAGAGCAGCAAAAATATAACCCGGCTTCACCTCACGACTATTACTAGCAATACCAACAACATCGGGATCACCATGCCCTAAAACATTAGAAAATGTTTTTAAAGCATTACTTTGAGAAGCGCTTTCTTTCATTAACTCAGAAAGATGCAAGGCGTTTTTTCCCTCCCCCTGTGTTAATATTTATTTCTAAAATTTGTCTAATTTTTGGCGATGATTCGTTTTTTGGATGAACGCCAAGGAGGGGAGCAGACCTTGAAACAATACGCTTCACCGCCGGAGCAGCCACCCAACCTCCAGTGGCATACCCGAAAGAGTCCTTGTTACCCTTAGGCTCATCTACCATTACCAAAACGACGTATTTTGGATCATGAATAGGAAACGCCCCAACAAATGACGAAAGACGTAATTTTTTTGCATAACCTCCCTGGACCGCCTGCTTTTCCGCTGTCCCGGTTTTGCCACCA
>PCAV01000077.1 GCA_002730675.1 Rhodospirillaceae bacterium
CAAAGTTCTCGACAAACAGCTGAAGTTTTCTTCATCAGTTACTGACAACAAAATGACATTGATTCGAATCTACAATCCATGTACCGAGCGTTAACCAGGATAATGTTTTTACTACTCACTTAATACCTGACCGTCGATGGGAATGTAACCATGCCCATGCGGCTCAGTAATCCAGAAAACTTCTTAATTTACGTGATCTGGAGGGATGTTTGAGCTTTCGAAGTGCTTTAGCTTCGATTTGTCGTATTCTCTCTCTAGTAACAGAAAATTGCTGTCCCACCTCTTCTAGTGTGTGATCTGTATTCATACCTATTCCAAATCTCATTCGCAGGACCCTCTCCTCTCTGGCCGTCAAACTTGCCAGCACCCTAGTGGTTGTTTCTCTCAGATTGGATTGGATCGCTGCATCTAAAGGTTGTACAGCTTTCTTATCCTCTATAAAATCCCCTAAGTGACTATCCTCCTCATCACCGATAGGGGTTTCTAGGCTAATTGGCTCTTTGGCAATTTTTAGGACTTTTCTAACCTTGTCCAATGGCATCACTAGCTTTTCTGCTAACTCTTCCGGGGTTGGCTCCCTGCCAATTTCATGCAACATCTGTCTCGATGTTCTAACTAATTTATTTATAGTTTCGATCATATGCACCGGGATACGTATAGTTCGAGCCTGATCTGCTATTGATCGAGTGATAGCTTGGCGTATCCACCATGTAGCGTAGGTCGAAAATTTATATCCTCTTCTATATTCGAACTTATCAACTGCCTTCATGAGGCCTATGTTGCCCTCCTGAATCAAGTCTAAGAATTGCAACCCTCGATTAGTGTATTTTTTTGCTATTGATATGACGAGCCTCAAGTTTGCCTCTACCATTTCTTTTTTTGCTCGGCCTGCTTCTCGCTCGCCCTTTTGAACTGTCTGAACTACCCTGCGAAACTCGGGGATTGGCAATCCGGAGTCTTCTGCGATAGATACTAAGCTCTCCCGAGTGGTAAGTATCTCGTCTGCCCGGGTCTCCGCGAACTTTTTCCAATTATTTCCAGGCAGACCAGAAATCATTTCTATCCAATTTGGCTCTAATTCTTTGCCAAAATGCTGTGCCATAAAGTCAGCCCTTTTTACTTTGTTACTTTCCGCAGCTTTCATCAGCCGCATATCCAATCCAACCAGATGCTTGTTAAGTTTATATAATTGTTCAACCAATGCTTCTAAACGGTTGGCATTTAGACGGACCCCGTCCATTAGTTCGACTAATTCATCTTTTAGTTTGGCATAGCGCTGTTCGCTTTGTGCTGTAGCGGGCTCGCCCTTTAACATTCGTGATAAGCGTCTATCTTGCACCTTCTTTAATTTTCCATAAATATTAGAAATTTTATCGAATGTTTCCATTATTTCAGGCATCAATGCAGCTTCCATAGCCGCCAATGACATATTATTTTCTTCGATGTCCTCGTCGTCATCGTCATCGTCATCGTCTACTTCAATATCGTGCTTGTCATCAACGTTGTTTGCCTTTTGTGTTTTCAGCGTTTCATCTGAACTTGGTACTGATGCCGTTCCAGATGCCGATTGAATATCAGGGTTTCCTCCATAAGTTGCATCCAAATCAATTACGTCCCTGAGTAAGACCTGTCCTTCTTTGATTGCATCTCGCCATTTAACAAGGGCTTTTATCGTAAGTGGACTCTCGGCTATTCCACCGATCATCAGTTCTCTTCCTGCTTCAATGCGCTTCGCTATTGCTATNTCNCCTTCTCGAGACAGGAGNTCTACGCCGCCCATTTCACGCAAATACATGCGAACAGGGTCATCAGTTCTACCAACATCATCTTCCGCAACATTACCTAGTGCNGCGCCTTCCTGATCTTCCTTCTGGTTGGCGTTACTGTCTTCGCTTTCTTCATTCTCGGTAACGGTTACTCCCATATCACTAAGTGAGGAAAGAATATCTTCGATTTGTTCAGAGTTNAGTTGAGTTTGCGAGAAAGCCGCGTTGACCTCACCAAACGTTAGAAAACCTCTTTCTTTTCCCTTTTTTATAAGGTTCTTAACAGCAATATTAATTGTATCTATTANGGGACCGTCACTGTTTTGATCTTCCCGGTCATTCCTTGTTTGAACTTTTGCTGCTAGCGCTTGTTTTGCCATTATACATACCTACCCCAAAGCCATTAATACTAGAACAATATGCTATACTGGGTCTTCCAAGTTTGACCCACCATTAACCGAAACCAAGGCCGCTCTCAGCGACGACAAACGATTCCAGTTCACTTCGTTTAAATCGTCCATTACCGCNGTNGTAGCCAAGGCTATTTGTTCTTCTAATTGATATTTCCCTATCCTGGATAATAATTCTCTAACACCATCTCTCGCTTTTTGAATAGCAACCCCAGGCCCTGCAAACGCTATGTGGGCGAGAGCTTTATCTTCTAAAACACCTTCAAAATTGCTATCATAGCCCCGTTCCAATAGCCGTTTTTTTAAATACTGCGAGTTAACAGACTCTCCATCCGAATGAATGTCTAAAATGTCTAGACGGAGTTTGTCAAGAAATGGATCTCCTAATTCCAAATAACCTAGAGCCTCTCCAAAATCCTCAACCAAACTTGGGTGCACTAAAAATGCTGCTAAAATAGCTTGCTTCTGACGCCTTTCCATTGTTTGAGTAATGTTATCTCTAGCTGCTTTATTTCTAATAGAAGACCTAATACGTTCATATGACTTGGATCGTAAATTATGGTAATGATGACCTTCCGATCCACTATTATTCATCCGCAATATAGTTCTAAAATTACTAATTTTTGCTTCTATTAAGTCCTTATAAGCCTCTCTGACATTTTGGTTTTTTATCTCGCCGACTCGTTTCCTTATTCTCTTAAAAAAAGCTGCTTGTCTCTCGGGTGTATCTAGAAATCCATCACTTTTTTCCGTCTCCCAAAAGAAGTCTGACAGCCCGATTGACGATCCAAGCAACTCTCTAAATTTGTTTATCCCTCCACGCCTTATAACGTCGTCGGGGTCCTCCCCTNCTGGCAAAGANGCAAANNTNGCAGACAANCCGGGTTCTAGTATTGGTAACAATCTGTCAGCCGCTCTCNCGGCNGCACGAATTCCTGCACTATCCCCATCAAAGCATATAGTTGGCTCAGTTGANAACTTCCAAAGTTCCCTNATTTGATCTTCAGTCAGAGCCGTNCCCAAGGGTGCTACNGCGTTACCTATNCCGGCTTCAGCTAACGAAATAACATCCATATACCCCTCGACGACTATAANTTGATCAGTTTTATGAGCTACNTCCCGTGTCATTCGACCTTGGTACAAAATTCGACCNTTTTGAAATAGGCTAGTTTCNGGTGAGTTCAAGTACTTTGGTTCTTGGTTATTTAGTGTTCGGCCTCCAAANCCAATAATTTGGCCTCTTCTATCACTNATTGGAAAAATTAGTCTTCCTNTAAAATAGTCGTANGTCGATGAAGAACCNGCTGACTTTTTTATTANACCTGTCTCNTCTAGTAAATTTTCTTNAATANCTCGGCCTTGCATATCTATGCGAAAGGTCTTTGAGTCANCTGGNGCTAGCCCTAATCGAAAAGATTTAATCGTCTTGTCTGACAATCCTCTTNCTTTCAGGTAATCCAATCCNGCTTTACTCGGNGCCTTCCTTAAAAACTCCTCGAAATAAATTGTAACNTCTTCTAGGACTTCCCTTAACGTCNTTCGGCGGGCCTCTTTTGCACGTTCTATTGGNTCCTGTTTGGGAACTTCCAATCCAGCTAAGTTGGCTAATTTATCTACACTTTCAATGAAGTTTAGTCCCTCAGTTTCCATAGTGAATTTGATTATGTCCCCGTGTGCTCCGCACGCAAAACAATGATAGAAGTTTTTTTCATCCACAACAGATAAAGAGGGTTTACTATCGTTGTGAAAGGGACAAAGAGCTAGAAACTCTCTCCCTCTCTTGATAAGTTTTAATTTTCTACCAACAACCTCAGAAATTCGAATCCGAGACCTTAATTCATCAAGAAAGTCAGCTGGAAAGCTCATATGCTAAGGACCATAAACTTGGAGTTTTTGAAGTACGAACTAAGGAAAAACTTAGGGTCTTCTAAATATGGACCATTTGATCAAAAAATGCGAGTCAACAAACTAAGATTTTAAAGCCAACAAGATCTATATACTGGGCTGCCATTTACGAAAGTTGCTTTCAATTTCCGTTCCCCAAGATCCAGCTGCTCGATTAATATCAAATCCGCTCGTTTTCCCTCGATTATCTCACCCCTATCCGTTACCCCCGCCGCTTCAGCTGGTGCCTTGGAAACCATCCTCCAACTGGAGCCAAAATCCAAGATTTTGTTTTCTGATAAGTTGAAAGGTGCTTGCATCAGAGCAGGATAATAATAATCGGAACACAATATATCTCCCATGCCAGCCTTTATATTTCTCGAGGCGGATAGCCCAGATTTTCCCATATGGCTTCCTCCTCTTATAATGTTTGGTGCTCCGAGTACAATGAAGTTACGTAATTCATGTGCTTGAGTGATTGCCTCAGTTGTTAGTGGAAATTCACTGATATGACAGCCTAGGGAATTATAAAATTGTCTGATGGTACTGGTTTTGTCGTCATGGCTTGCCATGGAAATAGAATTTTTTATTGCAGTATTTGCTAATTTTTCAATTAGTTGGGTAGTTTCACTTTCGCGTTCTGAAAGACTTTCAACTAAAGACAAAAAGTCTATTTTTGTTAAACCGGTGCGCTCTAAAAATTGCGAAAGAGGCAGGTCTTCAGAAATTTTTTTGCGAATTGAAGGTAGATGATTATTAAAAGCCAAGAAGTGTATCTTACCATTTGAGATCCAATCAACAACTTCGTCCACAGCAGCGAAATTAAACGTTTCAAATCGTAAATGACATTTTGTAGCTGCCCCTAACCCACCGGAAACCTTTTTCAAAGCCGTCAAAACTTTAATTACTGTTTCACGACCACGTAGCCCAGGTTCCCAAGAGTAGGTTATCCCGTGAAAACCCGTTGTGATCCCATTTGCGACCAGCTGTCTGTCCGTGTCTAAAAATGCAAGTTCTAAAGGAAATGTAACCCCAGGCCGCGGCATTATTTGCCTCTCAAATGCATCGCCGTGAAGATCCACAATGCCCGGTAAAACCATGCATCCAGAAGCATCTATTCTTTTAACAGTTTTGGCAGGTGATACTCCGATGGCATCAATTTTCCCCTCAGAAATCACGATATCCGTTTCTTGGGTTTCACCGCTGGGTAAAAGAACACGACCACCTTCTATACAAAATTTGTTCACCTCACTTGTCATTAGTCACCCTTATTATCAATAATTCTGATACCATGCGCGATAATCACTATAGAGTTTGACGGCTCTATTTGGAATTAGAGATGGGTAATAAGTTGAATAAAGATGAAAAAACTATCGGTCCACATGATGATAGATCTGGACGATTCGCCATTTATTACGCTCCAACGCCGTTCTCGGCACTTCATTCTCTTGGAAGTACTTGGCTGGGACGTGATAGCGCAACTGGAAAAATTATAGAACAGCCTTCTATATCCGGTATAACTTCTGAGCGTTTATCCGAATTAACTAAAAGTGCTAGACATTATGGATTTCATGCGACATTGAAAGCCCCCTTTCAACTGAAGCACGGAACGACCCTAACCCTTTTGAAGCAGACACTGAGGCAAGTCTTTGGAGATGCGAGCCCGTTTCACATAAATCTTGACGTTTTACGCCTAGGCAAACTCTTCGCTCTAATGCTGTCAAAACCCAATCCAAAGATACAAAGTCTAGCCGAGATTGTGGTAAGAGAAATTGATGCTTTTAGGGAACCTATTACTAAAGAAGAACTCGCAATACGAAGATCAAAAGGCTTAACCCCTTCACAGGATGAAAATTTGATTAATTGGGGCTATCCTTACGTGTTTTCTGAATTTCGTTTCCATATAACGTTAACTGGCAAAATACAATTAAGTAAAGAACAAGCAATTATTTACGATGCCATCAAGAGGCATTTTTCTGAATTTCTGAACAAAAGAATAAAAATTGAATACATTTGTTTGTTTCGTCAAACCAACAGAGAGGCCCCTTTTCTCTTGGTTGATCAATTCAAGCTAGGTTTAAAATGAAGCTAAGAATTCGTGAGGGCACTATTTTAGACGATGAATTGTGCGGCGCAATTATGCTTGGAGCTTTAGTAATTGAAGATATTCCACGATCATTTTTAAAAGACAATATTCTAATGCTACCGCTTCGAAGTAATTTGAGATTTATTGCCTTATGCGATGAGGTGCCCGCCGGGTTTTGCGATTACTCAGTTTCTAAGAGTCACATAAATTATTTATTTGTGGATCCTTTATTTCAAGCTAACGGAGTGGGCACTTATCTTCTAGAAAACGTCCAAAGACGTCTTGAAGCCCCCATTTCAGTCAATGTTTTATGCCGAAACGAAAAAGCGATTTTGTGGTATTTAAAAAAAGACTTTATTGTGACAAAGCTTTGGTCAGAACAATTCAATGGGCAACTAACCCCGTGGTTAAAACTTACAAGAAAAACGTTATAAGCGGCTTTACTGCCGTGTCTCTACTAAAATGGCACTCCTCATATATTAAAGCTAATTTAGAGGTATCAATAACTTCCAACGTTTAGAAATATACTATAAGTTTAATACCAAAATTCGTTTCACGTACGAAGGAACTTGAAGCTTGAACGGATATCCTCGGGATCTGATTGGTTACGCTGATCAACCCCCTAATCCACAATGGCCGGGAGGCGCTCGCGTAGCTGTAAACTTTGTCATCAACTATGAGGAAGGATCCGAGTACTCTATACCGGACGGAGATGGTTTTTCCGAGGCAAGTTTAACCGAATCACCCTCATCCACTATTCCTCACGGAACACGTGATTTAGCGGCAGAGACACTTTTTGAGTATGGCTCAAGAGTTGGGTTTTGGCGTTTACTAAATTTATTTTTACAACATAAATTCCCCGTCACAATTTTTGCATGTGCTTTAGCACTCGAACGTAACCCCCGGGTGGTCGAAGCAATAAAAAAGCACGAATTGGATATCTGCTGCCATGGCTGGCGCTGGATCGAGCACTATAAGCTTAGTGAAGATGAGGAGAGAGAAAACATAAAGAGAGCCGTCGCATCGCTGAAAAATTTATTTGGCCAACGACCTCTAGGATGGTATTGCCGTACAGCTCCTAGTGTGAATACCAGACGCCTTTTGATGGAAGAAGGTGGATTTATATACGATTCCGATGCTTATAATGATGAACTACCGTACTGGCTTGAGTTTGATAACAAAGCTCATTTAGTGATCCCATATTCTTTGACGACAAATGATTCAAAATTTGGCCGCGGATGGTTCAGCACCTCAGATGATTTTTTTAAATTCAACAAAGATGCATTCGACTTACTCTACGAAGAAGGCAAAACGGCACCAAAAATGATGTCCATAGGGTTGCACCAAAGGTTGATTGGACATCCTGCCAGAGCGATGGGTCTTAAAAGATTTTTGAATTATATTGCTAACTTTGATGATGTTTGGGTATGCAATCGCATAGACATAGCTGAACATTGGTTTAAAACGCATCCCCATCCGTTGCAACCAGATACATCGAGGATTTTCTGTTAAACTTGCTGTTTCTTTTGTGATAGGTAGTCTGATAAATCCAACACCTCTGCTTCAGATGGCACCTCTTCGCTAGGTAATTTGTAATCACCACTCATCCAGTTCCCTAAATCAATGAGCTTACACCTCGCAGAACAGAACGGTTTGTAACTTTTAGCTTGTGGCTTATCACATAAAGCACACACTGCTTTTTTATTAAACGTCATGATCTCAACTAATCCCATTTTTTATTAAGAACTCATTATAAGTCATTTGGCTGTCTTCTGTGATGACGACTTTCGTTCCTAATTTATCGCTGATATTTCCTATCTCCTCATCAAAAGTAGTATTTAATACATTTTTTAAAAACGGAGAACATACAACTTTTGGATAGGCTATTCCGGTTGTCTCTTTCATCAAAGAACGTAACACTTTCAGTGCCGTGGTTTCTAATGTCGGCGTGTTGTCTTCAGTTGTTCCAACTAATAAGTCTTTTAATGAATTTCCTCCTCGCGGCTTTGTTATTTCCAGTAACCCTGTGCGCGTCCACCCATGTATGACTAAAGATACTTCTTCACTAAGAGCAAAACTTTGCATTGTTTTCAGAAAGTTATCTCTAATCTTAAAATTCTTAAATCTTGGAAAGTCGATAAGTATGATGCCACCTATCTCTCTCAACCGAAGCTGCCATACAATTTCCTCAGCAAGATGTGCGACTAGAGAAGTAGTTTCTGATCTAGGCTTACTCTTACTACCAATGTCTACATCAATCGAAGTAAGGGCTTCAGTCTCATCAAAAAAGAGATACGCACCATCATCTAATGATATTTTTCGCTCCAGTGCGCGATTTATCTCATAATCCAGGTCATAATCTTTGAATAAAACACCATATTTACCCTCATAAATATTTGCGTTTGGATACTTTTCCATCGCAAGCCCCAAAGCACCAACTGATGGTATCAGTATTGAAGGTGATCGACTTTTCAAAATTTTTTCTTTTAAGTTTTTCCACTTTTCTAGTTGGGCCGAAGTCACCGCTCTCATACAGAGCAAATCGCTCACGTCAAAAGCGTCTCTTATATGAACACCCATGCCATTCGGAATATTTTCATTTATAAATTGTCTTATCAGACCCCTATTTTTTTTTGATTTGATTTTTCGTGAAATTGACGAGATAACCCCCACTGGGTAGAGGTCCAAATACTTTCCCCCAAAACAGATATTTGAGCTTACTCGAGCCGATTTTTTTCTATGCGCATCATTTAGAACTTGGACAAGCAGGGACTCTCCATCAATGGGCTGGCACATTTTTGTGTGCTCTATGTACCCGGGAGAAGTACCGAGATCCAAAAAACTTGCTCCTAACTCTTTTCGTGTAGCAGTCACTTTCGCGAGAATGATAGCACCCCTTAACCATGGTGCGTGATGACGCTCTATAAATAAATTTGCCAGGCGATTATTTTTTAAAACGGCAACTCTTTTTTCACCTGGCGATGTATCGATAATTATCTTCTCGTTAGAAATCAAAATAATCTTCTCACCGATTATATTCTTTATAGTTAAAACCCAATCCCTTTAAAACATTGTAAACCTCATGAATAGGCAATCCCACCACATTAGAATACGAACCTTGTATTCTTTTTATAAAAGCTGCTCCTCTACCTTGAATAGCGTACCCCCCCGCCTTTCCAATCCATTCCTCACTAGCTAAGTAATTACTAATCTCTTGCTCATCTAGACGTTTGAAAGTTACAGACGAAATCACTAGCCTTTTTACATATTGATTATTTTCTCCAATGACCACAAACGCCCCCAAAACGTTGTGGCTACGGCCAGAAAGTCTTCGCAAACATTTCTCCGCTTGGATCTTTGATCCTGGTTTATCTAGGATTCTTGTGCCGCAAGTTACAACTGTATCAGCGGCTAAAACAAAGCGACTTGGGTGTCTACGCTTTACTGTTTCCGCTTTTTCCAAAGCTATTCTAGCAGCATATTTTTTTGGGGCCTCTGGCTTTTTAACAGTTTCATCAACGTCAGCTGCGTCTGATAAAAAGTTTTCTACGCCAATTTGTTTCAGAAGGTCACTTCGCCTTGGAGACCCCGAGGCCAAAACTAGTTCTAGGCCATCTGGAGGTAAAAAAGCTTTCTTTCCATTTTCCACGAAACTTAATGAAATACTTTACTTGAATCTAAATGTAATGCGGCCCTTGGTTAAATCATAGGGCGTCATCTCAACGTTCACTCTATCGCCTGCTAATACTCTAATGCGGTTTTTCCTCATCCTTCCGCTGGTATGAGCCAGAACTTCGTGATCATTGTCAAGCTTAACTCTAAACATGGCATTTGGTAGCAACTCCGAAATTGTACCTGCAACTTCTAGAACATCTTCTTTACCCAACTTATACTCCTATCATGTTAAAAATATCCTCTAAACCTGCGGGCGAATGGCCCTGAGGTCAAGCCGTTTTTTTGAACTCAAAAACTTCTTAGATTATTTCTCGTGCTACTGTCTAAGAAAGTTTAGGTAGTAGACACCTAACGACATACATTTGCTGCAACTATCACTTCGAACTGCTCAAACGAACTCTAATTGATTCTGCATGAGCCGGAAGACCCTCTGCTTCGGCCAGCGTCACGGCTGGTGGGCCGATTTTCTCCAAGCTCCTTAAATTACATTCAACAAACGTAGATCTTTTCATAAAATCGAATACCGATAAACCAGATGAGAATCTTGCTGCTCGATCAGTCGGTAAAACATGATTAGGACCAGCTACATAATCACCAATTGCCTCCGGAGTATACCTTCCTAGGAAAATTGCGCCAGCATGCTTTATTAATTTCATTAATTCATTAGGCTTTTCGACGGCGAGCTCCAAATGTTCGGGAGCTATGCGGTCAACAAGTTCTGTTGCTTCAGTTAACGAACTTACAACAATTATAGCACCTTGTTTTTCCCAACTAGCCCTAGCAATTTGCGATCTTTGCAGCGACACGAGGATTTCGTCCACCGCGTTCACTACCTGTTCCGCAAATTTTTCACTGTCCGTTATTAAGATTGATCGAGCAACTTCGTCATGCTCTGCTTGCGCTAACAGATCATAAGCTATCCATTTGGGGTCGTTTAATTTATCAGCAACAATTAAAATTTCTGACGGTCCCGCGATAGAGTCGATTCCAACAACACCATAGACTAGTTTTTTTGCGGCAGCGACATAGGCATTCCCCGGTCCAACAATTTTGTCTACCGAACTAACAGTCTCAGTTCCGTAAGCCAACGCTGCTATGGCTTGAGCCCCCCCAATTCGATAAATTTCTTGTACCCCAGACAGTTTTGCTGCAGCGAGAACCAATGGATTTATAGCTTTACCGGTTTGAGGTACAGTAATAACCCGTCTAGGTACCCCTGCCACTTTTGCCGGTATAGCATTCATTAGCACCGAGCTTGGGTAAGACGCTGTACCACCTGGCACATATAGGCCTACAGAGTCAACGGAACTCCAGCGCATTCCCATTTTTACCTCTACCTCATCCAAATATTCGAAATTATCTGGCATCTGTTTTTGATGAAACGCCGTTATCCTATCTGCTGCAAATTTCAGAGAATCATACTGATCAGTAGTAATTTTATTAATGGCTTTGTCAATTTCATCTCTATCTACAATCAAATCAGCCAAAGTTAAATCGCGCCCATCCAACTCCTTTGTGAGTTTAGTCAGCGCCTCATCTCCACTTTTTCTCACTTGTTCTATGATATCGGCGGAAACCTTAGTAGCATCTTCGACCCTCGTCGCTCGTCTGCCCAAGAGCCTCTCGAATGAACCATCAAAATTAGGGTCGCAACTATTTATTTTCAATACCATCTGAAACCTCTTTAAAACGATCAATCCACATATTTATTGCATGTGGATTTGTTTTGAAAGCAGCCCTGTTTACCGCCAATCGCGCACTGATCTCCGAAATTTTTTCCATTTCAACTAGGCCATTTGCTGTTAACGTGGCACCAGAGGAAACCAAATCAACAATCCTTCGACAAAGTCCCAGTCTCGGCGCAAGTTCCATCGCACCATTTAGTTTTATGCACTCTGCTTGGACGCCACGGGCCGCAAAATACCGTTTAGTTATATTTGGGTACTTTGTCGCAATTCTTAGATGGCTCCATTGCATTGGGTCCTCCGTAGCAGCTAATTCTTTGGGGCCTGCGACAGATAACCTACACTTGCCAACTTTAAGATCAACTGGCGAGTAAATTTCGGAATGATCAAACTCCATCAACACATCGCTACCACAAATAGCAAGATGCGCTGCTCCAAAAGCTAAAAATGTTGCAGTATCAAAGCTTCTTATTCTAATTAAATCTATGCTCGGGTCTTTCGTTGAAAATTGAAGACGACGCGAACTCTCATTGAAAAAGTCATCCTCGGGCTCAATTCCGGCACTAGCCATGAGCTGTGCGACATCAGAGAGGATCCGACCTTTCGGAATAGCAAGCACCAATGGTTTCTGAGTCTCCATCTAAGTCGTTTCCTCATGTTTTAGACGTTGTGTAGTAGGCCAATTTTTTCCCATATCTGTAGCCGTTAATTTTAAGCTATTTATTCTAAGCCTGATCACTTTTGAGTCGGAAAATTGTAAATCTAAGTGTTGAGCACCATCATAAAAAGTCAAAAAGTTTAAAAATTGTGACCTGTCATTCATATCAATTTGATGCGTTTGCATAGATTCCACTTTATCAATTACTAACCCACATAGGCATCCCTGGTAACCAATTGGTTTCCCAATAGTCTCTACATTTTTTGTTAACTCCAATCTGAACCTCTGGAGGACCATGATGACTTGCTTTTGTGAAGGGGTGTATAATATATCGGCAATTGGAACAATAGAATCATGCAATAATGCAGAAAGAACCTTCAGATCGTCGAGTGGGGTTGCCTGCAAACGCAAATAGTTGGTACATATTTTTTGCTGGAATTCATCTTTCAATTAAGACACCATCTTGCCATTTCACGTCAAACTCTTACTCGGTCTATTATTGCACCACAGGATTTTAATTTAGAGACAAGGCTTTCATAGCCTCTATCTAGATGATAAATTCTATTAATAGTTGTTTCGCCGCTAGCTGCTAATCCCGCAAGAACCAAGGAGACCGATGCACGCAAGTCTGTTGCCATAACTGGAGCTCCCATGAGCTTTTTCACACCTCTAATCAGCGCTGTAGAGTTGTGCACATTTATATTGGCCCCCATCCGGTTTAACTCCGGTACATGCATAAATCTATTTTCAAAAATTGTCTCTGTAATCATGCTGGCTCCATCGACGCGGGTCATGTACGCCATAACTTGAGCTTGCAGATCCGTAGGAAATCCAGGATATGGGTCGGTCATAATATCCACAGCGTCCGGATTACCATTAGGTCCTTCCACAAGGATCCCGAAGCTATTCTCTTCTATCCGTGCACCAGACGCTAAAAGCACGTCGAGTACAGCTCTCAAGTCACTGAAATTTGCACCAACAAGTTCTAATTTGCCCCCGGTAATGCAGGCTGCTATCGCGAATGTGCCAGCCTCTATTCTATCAGCAATGACCGAATGAGTAGTTCCACTTAAGCTATCTTTCCCCTGAATTCGGATAGTGTCAGTGCCATGGCCCTCTATTTCAGCACCCATCTTTATTAAGCATTCCGCCAAATTAACTATTTCTGGCTCGCGAGCAACATTTGATAACTCTGTCTCACCATCTGCTAAAGACGCGGCGAGCATTATATTTTCCGTAGCGCCCACTGAAACCATTGGGAAGTTAATCCTGCTACCGTGGAGACGATTTCCTCTTGTTACCTTTGCTTCCACATAACCACGAGATAAGTCAATTTGGGCACCCATTTGCATTAATGCATTCAAATGTAAATCCACCGGCCTATTACCAATAGCACAACCGCCTGGCAAAGAAACACGAGCTCTCCCCGAACGAGCGATAAGCGGACCCAGCACTAAAATTGAGGCGCGCATTTTGCGAACAATATCGTATGGCGCCTCCGTGTTTGTAATTTTTTCACACTTTAACCCGAGGCATCTGGGATTTTTAATTGAATCCTCTATTTCAACCCCAACCCCCTCAAGCAATTCACGCATAGAACCAACATCCCCTAAGCGTGGTATGTTTTCTAAAAACATTTTCTCATTTGTTAGCAAAGTTGTTGCCATGAGTGGAAGGGCAGCATTTTTTGCCCCACTAATATCAATTTTCCCCGAAAGTTTTGATCCCCCAGTTAAAATGATTTTATCCATGCGCACCTCGAATACACTTATTTAAAAAACGCCCAAAGTTTTTCGTTGGATTAGGGATAATAGTATAATTGCAACTAACATAATTGTTGTCAGAACCAAATAATTACCACGATTTTAAGAAAAAGCTAATTGGAACTGTTGCCGCGACCCCTGTCAGGTTGCTGTTGAAGCTTTCTTCGTTTCAAGTTGGCCCGAAGGGCTCTAGCTCGCCTCGCTTCAATTTCTCTCTTTTTAGTATTAGTTTCCGGTTTTTTTTTAACCATCATCCAGATGCTTCGTAAATGTTCGGTTCTACGGGGTAATTAATTTTATGATATCTCAACTACTTAACATCATCAAATAAACTTGCGTTATATGTCAGGCCTATGGCATTGTTCCCCCAAATTTTGATGATAAATTCGTACTATTCGCTGCCGTAGCTCAGGGGTAGAGCACTCCATTGGTAATGGCGAGGTCGACAGTTCAAATCTGTCCGGCAGCACCACTTTCCAGCCACTGTTTACTACCTTCAAAGAAAAGACATTTTCCCAATTCAAGTGAGTAACACTGTATTAAGCCCGCATCAATTACTCGATGTTTAATAAAACTCCTTATACCAACCAAACTATTCAAAGCTAAGAAGTATGCGCCGACCAACCATAAATATTATCCAAGGTCTTGCTCATCAGTTGGGCTTTTTCACTTAAACTGAGCGGTGCACTGTCAAGAAAGCAGTCCACACTTTCTCTGTAAGAAACAAACTTAACCGCGCGCGTCCAATCTGTACCCCACATACATCTTTCGAGCGAAAACCTGGAGAAAACTTCTTGCAAAGGATCCCAGATGTCAGAAAATGGAAAAGCTTGGTGTGATAGAGTACAGACGCCCGTAATCTTAATTACGACGTTATCATGACTTGCGAGTTCTAGAACCTTTTGTAGTTTAGAGAAAGGATTGTCGGGGACTGGTGGTTTGAATGGTTGCTTTATACCCAAATGGTCAATGACCAGCCTAGTATTGGGGTATTGTTTTGCCAAGCGGCCAGCCTCCTCAACATTTTCCCAACAAAGAAGGTTTACAGGAAAGTTACACCTTGAGGCCGTCCTCATTACCACATCTAGGCCGTGTTCACTTAAATCTCTTTGCTTCTCGTAAGCCAACATTAGCCTTATCGCCACAGCTCCCTTATTCTTGGCCCATTCTTGTATGATTTCACCGACTTCTGGTTTATTGGGATCTACTGGCTTTACCAACCTAAACTTATTGGGGTATTTCTCATAAACACTAATAGCGTAGCTGGCGTCATATCTGTACATAGTCCAGGGGGAGACCAAAATTGCGCCATCCACACCAACGCGCTCCATTTCCTCAACCATAGTATCAGCGGTTACCTCTTCTGGCCCAACTAACTCATCAAACCATGGTCTTTCTTTATGATTCCGCTCGTATGCATGAACCTGTGCATCTATCAGTCTCATTTAAACGAACCCCCCTTTTAAAACTGTATTTTGCAGTTTATCTGAGATGATTAAATAGTATTCTTATTCTGGATCAGTAAAAGATTCTTCAAAAGCTTTCATGATTGGATAAGTGAAGTATGTAATCAATGTTCGTTTACCTACTTTTATATCTGCAGATGCTAGCATGCCTTGAGAGAGGTCAAAATCTTGTGGCATTTTTGAGTCTTTTACGCTCTGGGTTTTAACCCTTCCCCGATAAAAAACACCTTTATCCCCAGCTAGGGATTCATTAAATGTATCTTTTGAGATAAATACTAACTCTCCGTCCAATCCACCAAATTCTTGGAATGGCATTGCATCCAACTTCACAGATACCGGCATTCCAACCTTTATGTCGCTAATTTCTTTCGAGTCAATATCAACCTCCAAAAACAGTGGTTGATTTGTTTGAACCAGCGTAATTATTGGGTCACCTTCACGGATGTTTCCTCCGCTAGCCACAGACGGTATATCAAGCACAACACCGTCACCCGGCGATCTAACAACGACATTGTCAACTAACCTCTGCAATTTAATCTTTTCCTGCTCAAGTTGCATTAGTTCTTCGTTTTTTCCAGTAATTTCAGCTGTTAGATTAGATGCCCATTGAGCAATGAAGGCCTGCTTGTCTGCATTCAATGTAGTGATTTCAGATTTCAGCTTTGTGATTGCACTCTGAGCATTAAACTGAGCTTTTTCCGCATTTAATAACTGGTCTTTTGCTTGCAAGTACTTCAGCAGAGAACCAATTTTACGGTCATAGAGATCTTTTTGAACCTTTGTTAATTTTCGTTTAATTTCGGACTGCTTCTCAGAGATTTTGAATAGTTCCCTGGATGCTTCATATTCATTTTGGAGTTTAGTTAACTTGGAATTAAAGGAATTATTTTTTTCTTTGTATTCTGTAACTTTTTTAACCAAGGTGTTTCGATAAAGCTCACTTAATGAATTGTTATTATTTTTTAATCCCAACCTTTTAACAGTGTTATAGTAGAGATTATCCAGAGCGGCGGTTGGCTTCAACTCATTGGGCCTGTCCACGAGTGACTGTTCCATATTTAACCGGATCAATGACTGATAAATATTATCTATCTTTTCCTGATTTTGTTTTAAGTTCACCTTTACAACGGTGTCATCCAAATACGCAACTATCTGGCCCTTGGAAACAGCGTCACCTCGCTCAACCTCAACACTTTTGACGACAGAGCTCGCACTCGCTTCTACAATCAGGTTTGGAGTAGCTGTCATAAACTCGCCTCTGGCTGAAATTGTTGTATCAACTTCGTTAAGGGCCGCAAATACTACTCCCAAGATAAAGAATGCTAATAAGCTAATTGTAGATATTAGCAGCGGTTTTGACGGTCCCTGTTTGTAAATTGCGTCAGTGTCATTTATTTCATGATCATGGCTCGCGTCAGCTTCATTCATGTTGACCTCCACCATCTGTGAAGCGTCTCGACTCAAGCTTTCATATCTTGCTACAAGCTGGTTCGCCGTCCTTAAGTTTTCTGATATTGTCTTCATAATCCGAATGGCGGCTTCCGGATTTTGTCTTAGATAGTTTACAAAACTTTCTGCCGTGACCTCTGTTACTACTGCATCGCCCTTCGCCCGAGCGCCTGCACTTCGCGGATTACCGTCTATTAACGCCATCTCACCAAAAATAGTGGGCGGCTCTAATTCTGCGAGTACTTGGTCCCCGCCAGACCCATGTTTCACGATTTCAACTACACCGGACTTGACGATATATCCATATACCGCGCTTTCACCTTCGCGAAATATATATTCCCC
This sequence comes from Rhodospirillaceae bacterium, assembly GCA_002730675.1. Classification (GTDB taxonomy): domain Bacteria; phylum Pseudomonadota; class Alphaproteobacteria; order Thalassobaculales; family Thalassobaculaceae. Next base: position 17,185 of record PCAV01000077.1, read on the forward strand.
ACCAGAAAAAGTTTGATCACCCGCCATTGTTTCTCTCTTCGTCGCTTTACGGGACAGATTTTTTTAGGCCCCTGATAGTTTCTGATCCATTGTCCATAACTCTTTGTACAATGGACATGTTTTAAGAAGATCTTCGTGCTTCCCTTGACCAACAACTATACCCTTTTCAAGCACAACTATTTGCTCAAATTCAGCAGTTAGTCGCATATCATGAGTTGCCATCATCACCGTTTTATGCTCGGCAATCTTCGGAAAGTTTTCAAAAAAGCCAATCTGTGTAGACTTATCAAAATTAACCAACGCCTCATCTAATAACAATATTTTTGGCTTTGCCATCAAACCCCTCGCCAGCGCAACGGTAACCCGATTTCCTTGTGACAAGGGTAGTCCAAACTGATTTATTTCAGTAGAAATACCGTCTGGTAATTCCTCCAAAACCCGCGATAATCCGGATATATCAAGAATTTCCTGAAACTCTCTCTCGCTTATATTTGGTTGCACCTTTCTCAAATTTTCTTCGATCGTTGCTCCAAAAAAGACCGGCTTTGCATCGATCAATGTCGTCTGACTTCGGTAATTATCCAAGCTGAGATACCTAATATTTTGTCCATCAATTTCCATCGCACCCATATTAGGCCTCAAAAAACCTTGGCAAAGTCTTAGAAAAGTTGTTTTTCCAGATCCAGATGGCCCTACTACCGCTACTTTAGTTCGAGGTGCAATATCGAGATTGAGACCATTTAGTGCTGCCGTATCATCAAATTTGACTATTACGTCGCGGCAAACTACCCCGCCCTTGACTACATGTTGATTACCTGCCCCTAAACGTTCAGTAGGCCCATTCCAAGTGGTCCCCACTGTGTCAATTGTATTTTTGAAATTTGTTAGGTCTGCGAAAAATGTAAAAATGGCCGTAACTGGGGCAACTAATTTACCTGCCAGCATGTTACATGAAATGATAGCTCCAGCTGAAAGTGATCCCGCCAAGACCAGGAGAACTCCAGTGAATACCAACACCACTGTCATAATTTGCGTGAGAGTAGAATTAATATTTGTAACTGCGAGGTTTGCTATTTGACCTGCAACAGACCTTCTAATACTGCTCGACGATATTTGTCGCCATTCCTTGCGTTGAGTGGGCTCCAGAGAAAATGCCTTTATCGTTTCGATACCGGCAACGCTAGCTTGAACTGTTCTTCTTTTTGAGGCTTCTATCGGTCCCGTAATCTTACTCTCTTCCTTTTGCCGCCAGCGACTAAATAATGTTATTGCGCCAATCAAAATCGTGAAACACGCAACGATCAAGGCAAGCGCGGGACTATAGCCAAATAGGACCGGCATAAATACTAGTAATCCTGTAGCATCAAAGATGGTCGTAAGAACTTGGCGTGATATAAAATTTTTGATCGTTAGAGGCGATTGCAAAATCCCCTCGAACTCCGCCGGCGATCCCGTCTGAAATGTAGATGCTGGTAACGACATAACTTTATCAAATACATCACCCGCAAGCCTAGCTTCTATCGAGGTAGATACAAAGTTTATAACATAATCACGGACGAAACCGAGAATGCCGTTGAAAATTAAGGCACCAACCACTCCAGCGGCTAAAATGTATAAAGTTCCAACTGCTCCATAATTTAGAACCTTATCAAGTGATATCTGTATAAATACAATAGGGGCAAGACCCAAAAGATGCGTTATAATCGAAACAATAAATGTGACCCCAAGTAAACTTTTAAATCTGTAAATTTCAGGAATAAACCACCTCCAGTCGAAAAGGCGATCCTGAGAATCGACACCAGTTTCACGGCTTACGAGAAAAACTGCCCCATTCCAACTGCTTTTAAACTCAGTTTCGTTTTCGACCACAACCTTATTCGTTGGATCCAACGGGTCTATCGTCTGGAATTCTGCTATATTTTGTTCATTGACCTTGCAACTTATCAAGATCCTGGAAGTTCCATCCTTCAGGGTTGCAACACAAGGAAAATAATACGATCTCTCGATAAGCGTGCGTAGCGCGGGTTTTAGATATTGTAATTTTATTCCCTGCTCTTTAAACGTCTGTTCAAGATCATTTTGTGACGAGATATGTCCTCGCGAAATTTTCTCTTCGACTTGCTCTGCTGTAACTCTAATTCCAAACTGTCTTGCCAAGGCAATCGTGCTTAGGGACAGGGATCTAATAGATCGTTCATTCATAGGGAATACCTTATCGATAAACGTGCGCTTGCCATTATATCTTTAAAGTGATTCAAACAGGAAGTCTACAGACTGTAGAAACTACAGCAGTAGTACTATTGAATTCTAGCAGTATAAATAAAAAGAGCCGGAGCATTTGCTCCGGCTCTCTATGAACTTTAGTAGTTTTTAACCAACTATCGGCTCGTCCGGTCCTGCCGCAGGCTCTGGCGCAGTATCTGGAGCATCTACTGGAGCTTCTGCGCCCGCGTCTGGTGGCGCTCCTGTATCGGGGGCACCCCCACCAGCGCCTTGGTCCATAGCTTGATCCATAGCTCCTCCAAGGGCCGCATCAAGACCGGCCATTGGATCCCCTTCAGGTCCAGGGGGTGGATTAGTTCCCATTGGATCGGGAGGTGCCATATTAGCCATTGGATCCCCTTCGGGTCCAGGAGGTGGATTAATTCCCATTGGATCAGGGCCAGCCATTGGCTCAACACCTTGCGCGCCAAAAGCTGCACCTAGAGCGTCCATATCACCCATCCCGCCAGCGTCTGCCGGTGGTGCCATACCTTCTGGTCCTGGAGGTGGTGCTACCCCTGGAGGCATAGCTGACATCATGTCCGCATCCATACCCTGCATTGCTTCCGGTGGCATTGCCGCCATCATGTCCGCA
>PCAV01000078.1 GCA_002730675.1 Rhodospirillaceae bacterium
CGGATAGAGCGTACAAAAGGTTCTAACTATCGGGTAAATGGTAGAGATGTAAGGAGCAGAGATGTCCAATTGCTTTTTGCAGATGCTGGAACTGGTGCTAGATCGGCGGGCATTGTAAATCAGGGCAGAGTAGGTTCATTAATAAATGCTAAGCCCGCTGATCGACGTATCCTACTCGAAGAGGCTGCAAATATTCGAGGGTTGCATACAAGAAGACATGAAGCAGAACTACGACTTAAGGCAGCAGAGACGAATTTGGAGCGTTTGGAAGACATTCTTGGTTCTATAAAAGATCAACTGCGAGGCCTCCTAAAACAAGCAAAGCAAGCAAAGCGATACCGAACGATTAATGATCAAATAAGGAAGTCAGAGTCAGTGCTTTTTCATAAAAAGTGGTTGGACGGTGTGGAAAAAAAGACCCAGGCCTTAGGGACTATGGCCGAAGCCGAAAAAAAAGTTCAAGAGGCTACACATGTTTCTGCTTCTTTTTCACGGCAACGGGTTGAAGCAGCAGAAAAACTTCCAATTCTACGACAGGGTGAAGTAGAAACAGCTGCAGCCCTTCAACGCCTAAATATTGAATTACAGGAATTGCATAACGAGTTGGAAAGGCTAGAGGGAGCAAAGAATGCTACGACTCAGCGGCTGGATCAAATTGCGCAAGATATTAAAAGAGAACAAACCTTAGCAAATGAAGCTAAACTTACGGTGGACACGCTGAGTAAGGAACAACTTGAACTTAGCGAAAGTATTGAGAATGTGGCCGTGAGAGAGAAGGTTATCACAGAGGAAGTAAACGTTCTTAATGTGCAAACCCAAAGCTTAGAAAGCCAGTTTTCGATGGTGATGGAAAAATTAGCTGCAAACCAGGCAAACATTGTCTCACTAGAAGGGCAAATAAGTCGAACCACTGAACGAAAAAATAGAATAAAAACTGAAATAAATGAAATAGAAGAGAAGCTCTTCGAATTTGAAAAAAGAGACGCTGCAGATGAGGCGATTAACGATCTAAGGATAAATGTCGAAGATGCGGAGGAAAAAGCAAAGGAAGCTACAAGAAAGTTAGAAGGGCTTGGCCAGGCGCGTGCGGATCAAGCGGTAAAGGTAGAGGAAAAACACGTAGAAAGAAGAGAGTTAAATTCTCGACTTATTGCCCTGGAAACTGAGGCAGACTCTTTAAAAGTGCTGTTGGCGGATATAGAACACGATGAGCAAATACCTGTTTTGGATCAAATTCATGTCGAGAAAGGTTACGAAAAGGCACTTGCTTCAGCTCTTGGTGACGATTTAACTGCACCGCTCCAACNAGAAAAAACAACTGTGTTTAAACGGTACTGGTCTCGTTTGGTTGGTGAGAAACTTGGTCCGGAGCTGCCGCAAGGGGCAATTTCCTTGGCCAATTATGTTAAAGCACCTTCAGAATTAAACGCCATATTAATGCAAGTTGGTGTCGTGGAAAGCGAGGAGATTGCAGAAAAAATGCGTGGATCCCTTGCACATGGCCAGATGTTAACCACGATGAATGGCGGACTTTGGCGTTGGGATGGTTTCGTAGTTCGGGGAGAAATTAACAATCAATCGAGTGTACGATTAACTCAGGCGGCTCGTCTCCGAGAAGTTTCAGCTGAAGTAAGTGGTCTCAAACGCAAAAAACAAGAAATAGATGTTAGCTGTGAAGATAACGATAAAAAGTTACAAGAATTGGATATGGAAAGCCATACAGCGAGAACAAACTACAAAGAGGCGTTTGAAAACTTGGACAGAGCNCGTAAAGCCTTTATTGACAGTCAACAATTAGAATTAGAGTTTAGTAACAAAAAGGAGCGTTTGATTGAAATAAAGAGTCAGCTGGTAGCGGATCTNNNNGAGACAGAAAAACTGATAGCAGAGTCTCTTGAAGATTTGAGTAACCGCGAGACTAATGATGTTCTAGAGGCTGAGAGCGATAGTCTTCGGCAACAGTTGTTTGATAGTCGGGAAAAGCTGGTCGAGGCTAGAGGTCGCCTCCAAAATATTGTAACTCAGACAACTGATCGCCAAACACGTCTATCTGCAATTAAGGAAGAACTTGAAGCGTGGATGGATCGAATTAGTCAGGCANAGGTCAGAATGAGTGATCTCAATATTCGCCAGAACGCTGAGATAAATGAATTAGAGCGACTAAAAAATAGGCCGGATGAAGCTCAATCCCAGATGAAAAGGCTATCAGAAACTAAAAGTGCTGCTGAGGAAGCGCGAAAAAATGCTGCTGACAAACTTGCTGTTGCTGAAACAGAATTAGCGGAGGTGGAAAAACAATCGCGCGATGCGGATAAAAAATTAGGTCTGGAAAGAGAAGAGAGAGTACGATCCGAAGCTGTCGTTGAGCAGGTGNCCCTCTATCAGTCCGAACTTGCTGAGCGAATAAAGGAAAGGTTGCAATGTCTTCCTGAAGAAATTTTAGATAAAGCGGGATTAGATATAAATGATGCGAGTATTGAAATAGATGAAACTGAGGCTCGTATAGAACGGCTTGCCAGAGAGAGAGAACGCATTGGTCCTGTCAATTTGCGCGCAGAAATAGAAGTCGAAGAGCTAGAGCAAAAAATAACTGATATGGAAACAGAACAAGATGACCTCAATGGCGCCATCGATCGCTTGAGGCGCGCGATCTCTTCCTTGAACAAAGAGGGAAGATCACGGCTGCTGCAAGCATTTGACGATGTGAATAGTCATTTTCAGAAACTCTTTACCCGTTTGTTTGGGGGGGGTAGTGCTCATTTAAAACTTATAGAAGCCGAAGATCCTTTAGACGCCGGTATAGAAATCATGGCGAGCCCTCCTGGCAAAAAACTGCAAACAATGTCNCTACTCTCCGGAGGCGAGCAGGCTTTGACAGCCCTTGCTTTAATATTCTCAGCGTTCTTGACAAATCCAGCACCGATTTGCGTTCTAGATGAGGTAGACGCACCTCTGGATGATAGCAATGTTGATCGATTCTGCTCAACCTTGCGAGAGTTATCGAATATTACGAATACACGCTTTCTGATTATAACTCATCATCGACTCACCATGGCGAGGATGGATAGATTATTTGGAGTAACGATGGCAGAGCAGGGTGTAAGTCAACTCGTTTCCGTGAATCTAGAGGGTGCAGAAAAATTGAGGGAGACTGCTTAAAAAACTTTTTGAAATAATATTTCGGGAACAAACCATTATAAGCTTAGATGCTTTTTTTGCTGAAAATTCCTGTCGCTTTCTGTCTTGACAGTTGACAGACTATTTACGTAATGTGCGCACGTGTTTTTCGGTAACAGTAATTGGCCTGGATTTATTGGGATAGTTAAGAAAAAGAAAAGATGAAGGCTGACAAATATCATCCAAACGCCACANAATTAGATGAATTAGATGCTAAAATTAGNTCTGCCAGAAAAGAANTGGCAGAAGNGGTAAANTCTTCAAAAAGGCCANAGTTACCTCAGAGTTTAGTTGGTTTAGCTATGAGAGCTGGAGTNGANTTAGTTGCGGGAGTTGCGGTAGGNGCAGGAGTAGGGTACGGATTGGATTTATGGCTCGNTAGCGGGCCGTGGCTTATGNTCGTNTGCTTTATTGTAGGTGCNGCTGCTGGNATGNTAAACGTATATCGCGCAATAAANGGACTAGGAATGGCAGTTGGATATAAGAAGAGCTTAAACGATAAGTAATTAAGCTAATGTCTTTGGGGTCAGAAAGGAGTATTTTGTGGCATCACCGGTTGATCAATTCAAGCTNAAGACGCTTGTACCATTTGAGTTGGGCGGTGTTGATCTNGCNTATACAACCTCGTCACTNTGGATGACNATAACAGTCGTNGCNGTGACACTTTTTCTAACGTTAAGCATGAGANGTGGNAGACTTGTTCCTGGTCGTTGGCANTCGCTGGCCGAAATGTCTTACGAGTTCATTGCGAACATGATCCGAGAAAATGTCGGTACGGAGGGGCGCAAATACTTTCCGTTTATATTCACATTGTTTATGTTTATTTTGATGGGCAACCTGCTTGGGATGATCCCTTATTCCTANACGTTTACCAGCCAAATCGTCGTAACATTCGCGATAGCNATTACTATTTTNCTGGGGGTAACTGTNATTGGNNTTGTNTTGCACGGCTTTCACTTTTTCACTTTATTTGTNCCACCTGGGATGCCAATNNTACTGGCTCCCCTCCTTATNCCAATCGAAGTAATCTCCTACTTCGTGAGGCCAGTGAGTCTATCAGTTAGGCTTTTTGCAAATATGATGGCTGGGCACACTATGATGAAGGTTTTTGCAGGTTTCACAGCCGCACTTGGTTTTCTAGGTATTGCTCCAATTTTACTCCTCGTAGCATTAACCGGTTTTGAGATTATGGTTGCTGTGTTGCAGGCCTATGTTTTTACTGTATTAACGTGTTTGTATTTGAATGATGCCATTCATTTGCACTAAGGATTACGCANTCAAANTTAATAATTATTAACAAAAAAGAAGGAATAAAATTATGGAAGCAGAAGCAGCGAAATTTATTGGNGCAGGCTTGGCCGTGATAGCATTGGCTGGTGTTGGAATAGGTATTGGAAACATTTTCTCGTCTTTGGTATCTTCTATAGCCCGAAATCCTGCGGCTCGCGGGGAGGTTTTTGGCATTGGCATTCTTGGCTTTGCGCTAACTGAAGCAATTGCTCTGTTCGCGCTGTTAATTTCTTTTCTACTGCTTTTTGCAGTTTAGTTTTCTTCGGTTTCCAGGATCCGGGAACTGAAGATTAAAAACAGATAGTAAATTACTTTAAACTACTGTTAGTTATCTGCCGGGGTGTTTTTATGAACATAAGACGTGTACTAAGCGTTGTTGCCACAACATTTCTAGCACCCTTTGTGTTGGTGCATAGCGCAATTGCCGCGGGTTCCCCTTCTGAACCAAAGTTGCCCCAGTTGGATATAACGACCTACTCTTCACAAATCTTCTGGCTAATTGTCAGCTTTGTCGTACTGTATTTTTTAGTAGCAAAGCTCGCTATGCCTCGCATTGCTGAAGTTTTGGAAGAGCGTCAAGAGCGTATCGAGGATGATCTCGATAAGGCTGAAACTCTAAAAAAAGAAGCTTACCAAGTTCGTGTAGAGTATGAGAAAGCTCTTTCAGCCGCCAGAGAAAAGGCACAGGATGCGACCCGCCATGCTAAGGAGGAAATTGCAAAGCGGAGTGCCAAAGCCGAGTCGGCAGCACAAGTAAAGGTAACTGTGATGTTAGAGGAGGCCGAAAAACGTATTGCCGCCTCAAAGAACGGTGCCGATGGAACTTTAGGTGAATCAGTAAGTTCTTTAGAACGCTCGGTCGCACAAGAAGTTGTGGCGAATGCGGTTCAGAAGTTAATAGGCGTGGATGTTACAGCCGCAGATATTGACGCAGCGATTGCTGCAACTATGGAGGAACGCCCACAATGACGATTACGCCTGAAATTTCTGTCGCGATTGCGTTTGCCATATTTGTAATTCTTGTTGTTTGGAAGGGCACTAAAAAAATTACAGACGGACTTGATAAGCGTGCAGAACGTATCCGTAACCAGCTCGATGAAACTCAGAATTTAAGGGAAGAGGCACAAGCAGCACTAGCTAGTTATCAGCGCCAGCAACGTGATGCATTAGCTGAAGCTGATCAAATAATAGCTCAGGCTGAGGCCGAGGCTGAGAGGCTTAAAGAACAAGCCGAAGAGGTAATGGCGGCGACGATAAAACGACGCGAAGAACAGGCTGTTCAGAGGATAGCACAAGCTGAAGCAAGTGCTGTTCAAGATGTTAGGGATCAGGCTGTTGAGTTGGCAATAGGGGTTGCAACCAAATTGATCGCTGAGAAGATGAATAAAGGTGTTCAGGGAAGTCTCATCGAAGCGTCTACTAACGATGTGATAAAGTCACTAAAAAGTTAGATTTAACTTACAAAACATTGTTTTTCTTCTAGCTTTTCGTGGATAAACTTTTCGAGAAAAGAGGAGAACGTCGATGACAGCTTGTATAGTAGGATGGTCGCATCTTGCCTTTGGTAAAAGGGATAATGATGACGTTGAAGGTATGATATGTTCCGTTGCGTCTGAAGCAATTAAGGACTCAGGTTTTGGTCCAGCAGATATAGACGCGATCTACTTGGGGCATTTTGGTGGTGCATTTTCCCCGCAGGGCTTCACCTCAAGTTTGGTTTTTCAAGCATCGGATGCGTTGCGTTTCAAGCCTGCCACAAGAGTTGAAAACGCTTGTGCTACAGGAAGCGCTGCGGTTCATCAGGGCCTAGATTACATTGAAGCTCGACGCGGCAAAGTGGTTTTGGTAATCGGCGTAGAAAAAATGACAGATCTTCAGGGCGCGCAGGTTGGTGATGCATTGCTTTCTGCGAGCTATCTGAAGGAAGAATCTGATATAGAAGACGGTTTTGCCGGAGTTTTTGGAAAAATAACACAGGCTTATTTCCAAAAGTATGGCGACAAAAGTGAGGCGCTTGCCGGGATAGCAGCAAAGAACCACAAGAATGGAGTTTGCAATCCATATGCACAAATTCGGAAAGATCTGGGTTTTGACTTCTGTAACACGGTGTCTGAAAAAAATCCGATTGTTGCGTCACCTTTGAAGCGAACGGATTGTTCTCTTGTTTCCGATGGAGCAGCAGCAATCGTTCTGGCGGATACTGCAACAGCATTGAGTTGTCGTAAAGCCGTAGCAATACGATCACGTGCGCATGTTAACGATTTTCTGCCCATGTCCAAGCGTGATATTTTAAGTTTCGAAGGGTGCGCAAAGGCATGGAAGGATGCGTTACAAATGGCAAATGTCACCCTCAATGACTTATCGTTTGTTGAAACCCATGATTGCTTTACTACGGCAGAACTTCTTGAATATGAAGCAATGGGGCTCGCGGGGCCGGGAGAAGGCTCGCGCGTTGTGTCCGAAGGATTGACGCAAAAGGATGGAAAATTGCCAATTAATCCGTCAGGTGGACTTAAAGCTAAAGGACATCCAATTGGTGCTACAGGGGTCTCAATGCACGTTCTTACTGCTATGCAGGTGAGGGGTGAAGCAGGTGAGATGCAAGTTAAGGATGCCAATCTTGGGGGTATTTTTAATATGGGAGGCGTGGTGGTAGCTAACTACGTATCCATTTTAGAGGCTATTCGTTAGCTGAAAGCTTTTTAATAAAAATATTACAATTCATTCATTCACTTGAATAAGTGAAACGAATGGTGCGTCAAGTTTTTCTTTCCCTCTCAGGAAAGCGAGTTCCAGAATACATGCAGAGCAAACTACAACAGACCCTTGCTCTCTGATAAGACTTGTTGCAGCATTCAGAGTTCCTCCTGTCGCAAGAATATCATCAACAATTGCAACTCGTTTGCCATTTAAAGCGGAATTATTCTGAATTTCTAGCGTATCATGACCGTATTCTAGGTCGTAGGTGTGTGCGAGAGTTGCTCCAGGTAGTTTGCCTTGTTTCCTTATCATCTGAACTCCAGCCGCTAATTCGAGTGCTAGTGGACTTGCCAGTAAGAATCCCCTTGATTCTATACCTGCTATTATATCCGGCTTATACGGACTGATTTCACCGGTCAGTCTTTTTATCGTTGTTGTCCAGGCTTGCGCATTCATTAGGAGTGTCGAAATGTCATAATAAAGGATACCCGGTTTTGGGTAATCGGGAACTTTAGCAATTGTTTTCTCAAGATCAATACTTTTAGACATTCTTAAATCCAAGTTGAGTGGAGTATTTTTAAATCAATATCTTTTTATGAAGTGAACAATCAATAAACTCTAGTGTACCAAAAAAATAGGGCTGTATCGGAAATTTAGATGACCAACGTCTGTTAATTTATATAATAATAGATCGGTTTTCAAAAAACTGCTTGTTGGAGTAGCTCGCAGTATGCCGCCTAGATAAATCATATGGTGCAAGAAGTGGAGTTTTTATTGTTTTAAATACGACTAGCAATTTGCTTATTTTTTTATCTTATCTGAGGCGTCTTTGAAAGACGAGATGTATAAGTAACCAAAGTTGTTGGTTATTGGAATTGCCCATGATAGAAACTAATTCTTTAATGACACGGACAATCTTGAAAGACGGGTTAATGTCTAGCATTTGTCAGCTACTTTTATACTGCAATCATAAGTGTATAATCGTTTGTTAAACACACAGTTGACATTTTATAGTTTTGCAATTCGTCAATCATCAGAAAGATACTGACAAAGAGGTTTAAAAATGCAGGAAACAACCTTTCGCACAGAGAGCGACAGCTTTGGCCCTATTAAAGTCCCAACCCAAAAATACTGGGGGGCTCAAACGCAGCGCTCAATCGTGAACTTTCCAATTGGTTGGGAAAGACAACCACTTTCGATAGTACGAGCATTGGGTGTAATAAAAAAAGCGAGTGCAATTACAAACAGAGACACTGGAAAACTAATTGACAAGAAGGCAGAAGCAATAATTAAAGCTGCCGATGAGGTAATAGCTGGAAAATTTGACGATCATTTTCCTCTTGTTGTTTGGCAAACTGGTTCGGGTACACAATCGAATATGAACGCCAATGAAGTGATTGCAAATCGTGCGATAGAAATTCTAAATGGTGAAATAGGCTCAAAGGATCCGATACATCCAAACGACGATTGTAATATGAGTCAGTCTTCAAATGATACTTACCCAACAGCGATGCACATAGCAACGGCCACTGAGGTAAATAGGCTCCTGCTTCCTAGTTTAAAAAAAATGTCCAAAGTAATGGATGATAAAGTTACTGAATTTAAAGATATAATTAAAATTGGCCGCACCCATACAATGGATGCCACTCCACTGACTTTGGGGCAAGAATTTTCTGGTTATGCCCATCAAATAACAATGGCAATTGAAAGAATAAACTCAGCACTCGCAAATATCTATGAATTGGCGCAGGGTGGAACCGCAGTTGGTACCGGCCTCAGTACAGAATATGGTTGGGCTGATGCTGTCGCAGGGAAGATAGCAGAGATTACTGGATTACCCTTCGTTTCAGCACCCAATAAGTTTGAGGCGTTAGCCTCGCACGATGCAATGGTCGGGATGTCGGGCGCAATTAAAATAGCCGCCATTTCCTTATTTAAAATTGCCAATGACATTCGACTTTTAGGATCCGGCCCCCGTAGCGGGTTGGGAGAGCTGATTCTTCCCGAAAATGAACCCGGAAGTTCAATTATGCCGGGTAAAGTCAATCCAACCCAAGTGGAAGCTCTAACACAAGTGTGTATCCAAGTACTTGGTAATGACGCTGCCGTAAGTTTCGCAGGCTCGCAGGGTCATTTCGAGCTTAATGTTTATAAACCAATGATAGCTTATAATGTATTACAATCTATTCAATTATTAAGCGATTCATGTTCAGCATTTGCCGAAAATTGCTTAGTCGGTATACGTGCAAATGAAAGTAGGATTAATAAGTTAATGCAAGAGAGCCTTATGCTTGTCACGGCCTTGGCGCCTAAAATTGGATACGATAACGCTTCGATTGTGGCAAAAAAAGCTCATGAAAACGGAACTACCCTTAAGGAAGAGGCAGTCAAACTTGGTTTTGTTGACGCTAAAACATTCGACGAAGTTGTAAGGCCTGAAAAAATGATCGGCCCAAATAAGTCGTCTTAAAAAAACACCCTGGGAAAATCTAGTAGAGTTTAGAGGCAAAGTCTTGTACCAAACAATTACATCAGTAAAAGAAACTGTTTAAAGAGACACTATCTCAGGTTTTACGGTCAGTTTTTTTTCTAAATTGATCGAGTGAGACAACTTCTCCAGACTTTTCACTTTTATCAGTAAGTTTTTTAGTCATCGTCGTTGTTTCATTTGCGCTGATTTCCTCATCAGATATTAACTCGGTGTTTGTGACTTCGTCGAATTGGAGTTCGAATTTGACTGAAGGGTCGGCAAACCCTGTTATTGCGCCAAAAGGAATTACAAGGTTTTCGCGTTTGTCATTGAAGCTCAACTCGACTTCAAAATATTCTTCGTTAACCTGTAAATTCCAGAATTGATGCTGCAGAACAATAGTCATTTCTTGAGGATATTGCTGGTGTAAGAAATCTGGTAGTGCAACATTTGGTGCTTGAGTTTTGAATGTAATGTAAAAGTGGTGCTCGCCGCGAAAACCATCTTTGCATACTTGCGTAAGTGATTGCCGAACAACGCCCCGCAGTGCCTCTTGTACCATCATGTCATATGGAAACTGTTGTTCTGCCATTCTAATCCTTTACCCTCTCAAGTCTTTAAAAGTGAGGTGCTTCTGTTGCCAGGTGCACCCCGAACCCCGCCATGCGGTGCGAACCACATGGAGTTTAGTTGGGCTTGCCCGACTGCTTATGCAGCGAGGCGTGCCTCCGCATAGTTGTCGTTTGCAACTATTATAAAAGCCCGATAACGGCGGTACCATACCGAGCAAAAAAAGCGTCTTTATTACGCGCGTCGATCCTGGTTCGCCCCCCGAAAGACAGACTGGTCCAAGTGGTGGAGGCGCCGGGTACTGCCCCCGGGTCCGCTACGCTTATTCCACGCTTCGTTTATTGCTATAGTTGGTAAAAACCAACACGAAGATTATACGCTATTAAAATTTATTTGGAAGTATAGAGGTCCGCTTAACTGTAAAAATTATTCAGTTGATAACCAATTAATTAGCTCCTTTCGTACACCCTTGAAAACCCTTTCCCAGTCACCGGCATCTGGAGGGAATATTCTTCTTATGCACGGAAGAAAAGCATCAAAACCATTAACTATTGGTAACCATGTCCGTGTGTTTTCGATAATGATAGTTCGTTTTCCAACTGCCGCAGCTAGATGTGCCACAGCGGTAGATGGCGCTATAACGCCTGTCAATGACGTGCATATTCCTCCAATTTTTTTAAAATCATTTTTCAGGTCAATGTTGGAAAGTTTAATCATAGAAACACCAAACTGTTCTTTAAAAAATTTTATGTCTTCGCTGTCGTCATCATACTGTAAGCTTAAAAAACAAACATTAGGCGTGGTTAAAACTTGCTCCCACAGGTGAAGGGGAGGATACCAGTGTTGACGGTCTTTGGTGTTTAATCCACTTCTCCAACATAAGCCAATAATTGGTCTGCCACCTGAGATTTCGAAAAGATATTTCGTCCAGTAATCATGCGCGTCTTTCGAAATTTTTAAATAGCCAAATTTATTTAGAGGTTTCATCCCCTCTCGAGAGAGGAAATGTGGTAGACTTGCTAAGTCGATATAGAAGTCAGGGTAAATTGACTTTGGTAGCCAGCCATAATTAAAAACAGGCTTTCCATATACTACTCTTCTCGAGTATGGGAAAACACTTATCTCTCCAAGTGACTCTTTGAAAAGATGTGTTAAACGCTGATCTGTCTCGAGAATGACTTTTCCGGATATTTCAATTAGTTTCGGCAGGTAGGACGAGAAATATAGTTCGTCACCAACGCCTTGCTCACTGCAGACTAAAATAGTCTTATCTTGGAGAGGTTGCCGGTTCCATCTCGGAACACGTAGGCGGCGTCTAGGTGATGAAATGATATCATCACCAAGGCGGTTTTCATATTCTGCCCAACCTTCTTGATATTGCTCAAGGGTTAAAAGCGTTATTGCTCGGTTTAGTTTTACTTGGCTTCCAGTATCGTATTTTATAGCAATATTCTGGTGCTCTAAGGATTTTTCATAATTATCCAACGCAGCGTATGCTTCTGCTATGTTTGTATGACCAGTTGCATAATTGGGAAAAAGTAAGAGAAGCCTAAAATTAAACTTTAGACTTTCTAGAGGGTTTTGATCGGTTAGGCAAAAATTTGCATAGCTCTCTAGTAACCCTTTGTCACAAGGGCGGTTTAATATCGCTATTTGAAGCACCTCCTTAGCCCGTGTGGTCTCATCATTTAAGCGAAGTTTTTCCGCGTAATAAACAACAACGCTTGGTATGTTTTTACCATTTTCGTAGGCAATTTTGAGATATTGCAAAGATGTAGCAATATTATCTTTAAGAAAAAAAATCTCTCCAAGCGTCAAATTAATTAAGGGATGGTTACCCCATTTCTTATATTTATCTAATAACAGGGTCTCAGCGGGGGCTAATTTTCTCTGCCGAATAAGGCTTTGAGCCGTTTTAAGGATAAATTCTAATTCGCCTGTCATTAGAGAGCTTTCAGCATGAATTTACCAGATAGTTAATCGTTTACTAGGTGGATTTTAGATTTTTGATACTGTACTTTCTTCGTGAGGGAAGTCGAGGGATGACTCTTACAATTTTTGCAAGATAAAAAAAGTGGCGTTTCTATGCAACAATATCTCGATCTAATGCGTCTAGTGTTGAACACAGGCTCAGAAAAAATTGATAGAACAGGAGTTGGAACACTCTCTATTTTTGGTCACCAAATGAGATTCAACCTTGAAGATGGTTTTCCAATGCTGACAACAAAAAAACTGCATTTAAAATCGATAATTCACGAGTTAATCTGGTTCTTAAACGGCGACACAAATATAACTTACCTAAATCAACATGGTGTTCGTATTTGGAATGAATGGGCTGACGAAAATGGAGAATTGGGCCCTGTATATGGCGAACAATGGCGTTCTTGGCCCGCTGGTGATGGAGAAACTATCGATCAAATAGTGGATCTTGTTTCAGGCCTTAAAGATAACCCAGACTCACGAAGGCATTTGGTGACTGCATGGAACCCGTCGGTATTAAAGGAAATGGCACTGCCGCCATGTCATTGTCTTTTTCAATTTTATGTTGCTGATGGAAAACTTTCGTGTCAGCTGTACCAGCGAAGCGCGGATATCTTTTTAGGCGTCCCCTTCAACATAGCATCTTATGCTCTCTTAACTTTGATGCTAGCGCAGGTAACAAATTATTCCCCTGGAGAGTTTATTCACACCATGGGTGATGCGCATATCTATAAAAACCATCTGACACAAGTGAAGGAACAACTAGCCAGAAAGCCCAAATCATTACCTAGAATGCAATTAAATCCAAACGTTGAGAATATTTTTGATTTTTCATATGAGGATTTTACTCTTACGGACTATAATCCCGCCCCACATATAGCAGCCAAAGTTGCAGTTTAAATGAATATCAGCGCAAACACAAAGCCTGAGGTAGTGTTGGTTGTTGCCGTTGCTGCCAACGGAGTCATAGGAATGACGGGGGCGCTCCCCTGGCATCTTCCTGAAGATCTCGCAAGAGTAAAAGAACTTACCATGGGAAAGCCATTGATCATGGGACGAAAAACCTATGAATCTATTGGACGACCGCTCCCCGGCAGGAAAACTGTGGTCATCACGCGGACGAAATTATCGTTTCCCTCGGAAGTTACAATAGTGAAAAGTTTCGATTGCGCCCTCACATATGCAGAAGACTATGCAAATGCTATGGGGGTAGACCAAATAGTTGCTTTTGGGGGTGCGAGCATTTATGGATCTGCTATCCCAATAGCAAAAAAAATTTATAAAACTGAAGTTAACTTGTATCCAGCTGGGGACACATTTTTCCCTGAATATAATAGGGATGAATGGCGTGAAGTTGCTCGATCAGATTTAACTGCACAAAATGACTCTTTTACGTATAGTTTCGTGCAACTGGATCGGATTTAAAGACTAGTTAAAATTTTTCAGTGAATGATTTTATTAAAGGCCTTTGATAATCGGAGGTACTTTTCGTTGTTTGTTTACATTTTCCCATATCGCAGAGGCAATACTTCTATAAGATTTACTGTGAATGCTGTTGGGAGCCTCTAGCACAATTGGGGTGCCGTCGTCGGACGTCGTTCTGATATCTTTGTGTAGAGGTATTCCACCTAAGAAGTCCACACCGAGGCGCAACGCTTCTTGCTCGGCGCCACCAGTTCCAAAAATGTCGGTCGGCTCACCGCACTTAGGGCAAATAAAAATGCTCATATTCTCAACGATACCTAAAACTGGCACATTTACTTTCTTAAACATATTTAAGCCCTTCCGCGCATCTAGAAGAGCTATATCCTGAGGTGTAGATACGATAACAGCTCCAGCCAGGGATACGCGTTGTGACATCGTAAGTTGAGCGTCACCAGTTCCCGGCGGCATATCAACGACAAGGGCATCTAAATTGCCCCAAGCAACGTCCTTCAGCATTTGTTCTAATGCACTCATCACCATTGGACCGCGCCAAATAGTGGGAG
>PCAV01000079.1 GCA_002730675.1 Rhodospirillaceae bacterium
TTTGAAATGTTGGTATTCATCCTTTGAGGTATATAGTGGCAAAAGACTTTGAAATTGGTGGTCTATTAGGAAAAAGTTTTGGCCGGAACAATCTGGTGGAATATTATTACTATCATTCAAGCCTGGCCTCTCTGCCGGATTATAGTTAGGATCGGTATATTTTGTATTCACCATGATAGAAAAACCTTCTTGCTCTTCTTTGGGATTACTGGATATGAGTAAGGTTTTAGGACCGTTATATTGCATCGGCGATATTTCAAAAAATTCTAGAGGGATTTAATCTACTTAGAAACAATTAAGTTTGAAAATAGTAAACCCAGATAAATTTTATAAGGAAGCTATTAGATAATTTCCACAGGTAGACTATCTCATCTCGTAATGTCGTTTTTTTTGTGCTGTTGTTTTATTGTAGAGCATAGCTTTTTGAAATACTTAAAAAAGTATTGCTCTATTGTATTTTAAACGGGCTTGGTTAAGGCTTTACGAAGAAAAATTCCGAAGAGAAGAAATAACGGCCGTAGAAATAGAGAAAAAAGATGATGTTTGGAAGATCGTATTGCGTCGCCCTGAAGTCCGAAATGCCATGGACCAATCAAAAAGTAACTCATACAAACTTCTATGATCCAATGGAACAGGGGTGGCTGGATAGAGTTCTCCCAATCTTTGCATCATGAAATTAGCTCTCTTAATTTTTATCATGTAAGACTTTAATAAATTTAAGTTCTCTTGCCATTCTTTACCCCGGCGCTAGACCTAAGTTGGTCTGATCTTATTTCTTACTCCTGGTCATGGTCACCAATGCCGATCTCAGATCGTCATACGATCGTCATAGTTAAGGTTTGTGGGGTGAACGGGATATAGGTAAGTCTCTGTAATTAAACTGTTATTTTATTTTTACCAAAAACTAAGACTTTCTCTGGGGTTTTCCTCTAAAAGTCTTGCTTTTCCGTGGGCTTTGCGTCTATTTTTCTCACCAGCGGCTCCGTAGCTCAACTGGATAGAGCATCTGCCTTCTAAGCAGAGGGTTGCAGGTTCGAGTCCTGCCGGAGTCGCCAACTAGGTTATCAAAATAAGTCATACCTAACTAAAAAAAATTGAAAATATCTGGAAGGGCTTTGTTGCTATGACCAATTATAGTCTCTCTTTGCCGCCTCTACGCTAATATAACCGTTTTCAATATCACGTTTGATGGCATCTTGATCTCTTCGGTTTGGGGGTCCATAGCCACCAGCTCCTGAAAGACGAAAACTCAATATATCGCCCTCTTGAAGATCCTCAACACCTTTAGAGGGAAGTGCTTTTTTCTTATTTCCTCTAATCAATAGCGTTTCGGCAAGCCTACCGGCTTTCCCATCAAAAACCCCATAGGGTGGAAATTTATGTCTATCCGCCAAATGCGATAAAACCGCTGTGCTATTTAGTAATTCGATATCTTTCCTCAACCCACATCCGCCTCTCCATTGCCCGGCGCCACCGCTGTCTTGTAAAAGTTCAAGACAATTTATACGAATGGGGTTAAGCGATTCATGTACCTCAATTGGTATGTTGGTACAGTTCATCACTGGCGATAGGGCTTCAGGGCCGTCTTCGCCGTATCTTCCTCCGTAACCGGCTAAAGATAGATCATACATAACAAATTGTTTCTTTGTTCTGTCGTCAATGCCGCCGATATTGGGGTTTGACCAATGCGAAAATGCACCCATTGCCTTTTTTGGAAGAGCTTGGGACAACGCTCCATTAATAGTATCAAATATTCTGATCTGAAGTATTGCTCTACCTCCTGAGGGTGCTGGAAAAGAAGGATTAAAAAAAGAACCTTCGCGCGCCTTAATTGTTATTGGTCGCATTGCACCTTCTGTTTGGGGGTCCTTTGCATCACAAAAGACCTTAATAGCGAAAAGTGCATAGGCTCGAGTATAGTTAATATATGAGTTTATAGCTGCAGGAACGGCATCTGACGACCGCGAGAAGTCTATTTCAACACCTCCTAATCCGTCAAAAGTTATATCAACTGCCATTTTTACAGGCATGGTTCCAGGACCATAATCATCTAAATAGTCGTCAAAGCTGTATTTTCCTTTTGGGACTAAAGAGAGAGCTTTTCGCATGGCTTGCTCTGAGCGATCCAAAATAAACTCATAAGCACGCTTTACTATTTTCAATCCATAGTCATCAAATAATTTAGATAGTCTTGCAGCTGCACTTAAGTTTGCAGTGTGCTGCGCCAATAAATCTCCGCGAACCTTTTCCGGTACTCTGACGTTACCAAGAATAACCCGCAGAATATCTTCATCGATATCCCCCTTTTTTACAAAGCGGACAGGTAAAAGACGTAACCCCTCTTGATATGCCTCTGTGACCCCCTGTACTTTTTGAGAGCCTGGAGCTGCGCCTCCCATATCAATTTGGTGGGCAGAACAAGCTACGAATCCTACCAGTTTTTTTTTATTGAAAACTGGCATGATCTGAAATGTGTCAGGAAAATGTCCCGAACCTAAAAACGAATCATTCAGAAGAATTGAATCTCCAGGCGCCAGTGTTTCTGGTGGAAAATAAGATAATGCGTGTTTAACGCAAGACGGCATCGCACCAAGATGACCAGGGCTGAAATTGCCCTGTGCTACCATCATAGCATTGCTATCGAATATAGCAGTTGAAAAATCGTCCCCCTCCCTTACCCCCTCAGAAAAAGCGGTATGTCTAAGTGTTGTTCCTAACTCTTCAGCAATTGATAGCAAAGTGTTCCAAATCACTGTAACTGTTACTGGGTCAAGCTGCTTATCACTCACTATTTTCGTCCCTCCGAAAGTTTATCTGGGTGTATTTCAATAATTAAGTGACCTAATTTATGTTTTCTTACCGTGTCGTTCGGTAGGACCAACGTAGTACAGTCTGCATCTTCAACAAGAGCGGGTCCGGTCAGGATTTTGTCCACTGGCAGTGCGCGTCTATCGATTGTCCGGGTATCAATAAAATCATCCATTTCTGGAAACCACACAGGTCGGCTTCTTTGGTCGTTAAGGGACGCAAAATGTGCTGTATTGTGATCGTTATTATTATGAGAATCGATATTGTTTGTTATAGTTGCGATTAATGTCCAATCTAAACCTTCAATCTCGGCGTCAGCATCCAGAAACTTATGCTTTTTTAGATACGCATTTTCAAAAGCGCTTTTAATGAGAGAATTGTAACTTGGACCAATATATCCAGAGGGTAAATCGACCGGGATTTCAAACCCCTGTCCAACGTACCTCATTGATGCCTGTCGTATTACCTCACAATCACCTTTAACCCCCAATCTATCCAGATCTTTTTTGATGCGTTGTTCCAGTTCATCAAAAATTTCTGCAATTCTGGAGTAAGCGAAACCTTTGATGTTAACTAACTCCGTGGTTGACATATCAATTTTAGGTTGAGCTTCGAGCAATCCTATAGCCGAACCTAGGCCTGCCGCGAAGGGGATAATTACTTTTGGAATGCCGATTTCTTTGGCTAACCTGCTAGCATGAAGAGGCCCAGCTCCTCCAAATGCTACCATCGAATATTTTCTTGGGTCCCTCCCTCTTTCTATTGATACGATTCGCAGCGCATTCTCCATATTTTTTGTTGCAACAGCGTGGACGCCCCATGCAGCGCGTTCTAAACTCAAATTCAATGGTTTAGCAATTTGTGTTTCCATCTCAAGTCGTGCTCGTTCCACATCAAGTTTGATTTTGCCTGAATTAAACCCGTCGGGTGAAATGTAGCCCAAAATAACGTTTGCATCGGTTACAGTGGGATGTTTTCCACCAAGCCCATAGCATATGGGCCCAGGGTTCGCCCCGGCACTTTCAGGACCAATAGAAATAATTCCCATGTTCACACTTGCGATAGATCCTCCGCCTGCACCAATCTCAATAAGTTCTACAGAAGGCACGTTAATTGGAAGTCCACTGCCTTTTTTAAACTGCACATGCCCGATCTCAAACGTCGGGCTGATAGCCGGCCTTCCATTATCGACTGCTCCAAGTTTTGCTGTTGTCCCTCCCATATCGAATGTGATGATATGTTTCTCTCCGACGCGTTCACCAACCACCCCCCCCATTAAGACGCCGGCAGCCGGACCAGACTCTACAACACGAATAGGATAATGGCGCGCTATTTTGGGCGATACGAGACCACCGTTGGATTGCATTATAAAAAGATCGTTTTTGAAACCTTTTTTGGCCAGTGCAGATTCTAAACGAGCTATGTATCGATCAAGGATTGGTTGAACATAAGCATTGGCAACGGCAGTATTGGTGCGCTCATATTCCCTCAATTTTGGCGAGATTTCTGAAGAAACAGAAACTGATAATTGAGGTGCTCTTCTCAAAATTGTATCTCTTATGACATCTTCATGTGATGGGTTGGCGTAAGAATGGATCAATGAAATAGCAACAGAAGCAACGTTCAATTCGATTATTTTTTTCACCGCTTCATCTACAGATGCAGTATCTAAAGGAGTTGAAATTGATCCGTCGTAATCTGTCCGTTCTAAAACCTCAAAGATATTTTTTCTTTCAACAAGCGGTCTTGGCTTATTAATATATAGATCATACGTTTCGTATCGTTTTTGTCGCCCAATAATTAATACATCGCGGAAACCCTTTGTCGTTATTAGTGCGGTCGATGCGCCTTTGCGTTCTAAAACCGCGTTGGTAGCGATGGTGGTTGCATGTAAAATAGCATCAACATCTGCTAGGGTCATTTTTGCCTTTTTAATTAATTGGTTTAATCCGGATAATACTGCCATCTCAGGATTTGATGGGGTGCTGGAGATTTTTAGAAAATAGGACTTTTGGGTTTTATAATCTTGTAAAACAAAGTCTGTGAAAGTTCCGCCGATATCAAATGCCAATCTTATCATAAGTACAATGTAGCAAAATAAAAATCTTTAAAAAGATAAAAAAAGAAGAATTATGGCATAACGGAATAAATCTCGTTGTTAAAAAACTTCGAAGGTGCTGGTTGCCTTCAAGTTATCAAAGTTAAGTCCGATAAAGAGGCCATTGTTCTTGATTGTGGCTTCGTTTCAAAAATAGAGAAGTCAAACACAATTAAAATAAACCGAATAACGGGGGCTTATTTAAATAGGAATGTATATTATAAGCCTAATTTCAAAACTATTCGTGGGGAGACACAAACGGAGGTTTGGTGCAAGAAGGCAAAGCCAAAGCCCTAATCTCCCTGCGTAAGACGCTTTAATCACCAAAAGTAATTTTGAATGATCTGTTCAACAAGAGGGTAAAGAGATGGCACAGCAATATACCGGAAAATGTCAATGTGGAGCTGTCAATTACACGTTATTAAGTTCTCCTAAAACAACGCACGCATGCCATTGTTTTGATTGTCAAAAACGCACAGGGAGTGCGTTTGGGATATCAATGATTGTAGCAGACGATGATTTATCTTTAACCGGAGAGCTCAAATCTTTTGAGAGAATAGCTGATAGCGGGTTTAAATTGACACAATTCTTTTGTCCTGACTGCGGAAATCCAATTTACGCTTTAAATGAAAGGCGGCCAAACCATGTTGTATTGTTTCCTGGTACTCTCAACGACACGAGTTGGTTTGAAATGGAGAGAGTGATCTGGAAAAGCAGGGCTCAAGCATGGTGTCCGATACCGGATGGGGTTGAAGTTTTTCAGGAATCGCAGCCTTTTTAAGCTAGATTGTAAGAAGCTAAAAGGAGAGGGGATATAGCCCACGCTTTCCGTTGAAAACATGGTGCAACTGGTATATCTCTTGTGACACCAAAAAAGGGATAAAATCGTTAAGTTATTGATTTTCCTAACACTTTGGCGGATAGAGCATCTGCCTTCTAAGCAGAGGGTTGCAGGTTCGAGTCCTGCCGGAGTAGCCAGCCCTCAATGAAGTCAGGACCTTTTACAAAACAGCTAATTGAAAGGATTGAGTTTTAGTACGGTAATATCGAGCGCCAGTATCGTTTTTGATCACGTTACAACGGGTATAAGCAAGGGCCGTACTTTGACGTCTTCGCCTTCCTCGGCGCCTAATACCCCTAGACCTAGTGTGTCGAGAGGTAATTGACCAGCTTCAACACTTTCATCCAGTTCTATCCAGGCACGCAGTGGTGTGCCAGTCGGTCCAAGAATTTCAATGCAATTATCCAGCGTTTGACCGAAGCGTTGGGCATCNGCAGGGTTTATGCGGCAGATTCGTTTTCGACTATAGCCTACGGTCTTGTAACAATCAAAGTCAGTGATGGCAGCCTGCAAAGTCGGCCTAGCTTTCAAAAGCCTCTCTCTGTGTTCTACTGAGGCATCTTGATCTATTGTATTATCATCCTTCAGTACTACTCCATAAATCTCTGTTGCTGCTTGCGTTGAGATAAGTCCAGCGCGCAAATCTTCTGTAATGCGATGGATTTCTCGCGTCAATGGATCGCCATACCCCCCCCCACCAGCTGACTGTAGGATCAACCTATCACCCTCTTTCATGGGGAAACCTCCGACTTTTCCCGGTGTGGGGAAGTCGATCCGCTTGCCGTCACGAATTATAAATGATTCTACCCGTGCTCCGGATTGACCAGTTAACACGCCAAACGGTGGCATAACCGCTCCATCTGAAAGTAGTGAATAGGATGCATTGCCACGGGTCAACATGATGCTTCGCCGCATACCAAGTCCGCCACGATTGTAACCAGCCCCGCCGGAATCAATCCCCTGACGTGTCCATTCAACGTGTAACGGAAATCTACTTTCCAATACTTCACTTGGCTGCGCTGTGCTAAGATCTCCCCAGTCGATTGCGGCCATAACGCTTGGGCCGTCAGCTCCTTTAAATCCACCATTTCCACCGGCCGACCATTCATAGTGCACAAACTCTCGCCCAGTCTTCGGATCAATCCCACCAATTAAATTATGAAACGATGTACGATGGATGTCCGCAGAAATTAATTCTGGACAGATTTGACTTAATGCACCCAACATGCAAGCAATTACTCGTTTTCGGATTTCACCGTGGCTACCCGCTGGAGCTGGGTGAGTTACGTTGACAATGGTACCCTCGGGCGCGATTACAGTTACCGGCCGAAATGAACCATGATTTAAGGCGTGCTTTGGATCCAGTGCTGACTTTAAAGTAATTAAAACTGATGCCGCTGTAACTGCAAGAGTTGAGTTTACTGGTGCTGGAACTTGAGGGGACACGCCGGTGAAATCGGCTGTGAGCTGATCACCCCTTATCGTCAATCTAAGAGGCAGCAATAATGGTTCAAGCCCGTCTGGTCCAAAGGTTTCCAAATAATCTTCATAGTAGACATCGCCATCTGGTAAAGACGAAATCTTCTCTCGCATCCGTTTTTCCGAACGTTCAAGATTTAAATTTACGCTAGCTAGCAATGGGTCCAGCCCGTGGCGGGAAATTAATTCGCGAAGCCTTCTCTCGGCCGTTTTACAGGCGGCCATGCCTGAATTGAAGTCGCCCAAGCGTTCATCGCGAACTCTCATATTTGATAATAACAATTCCATAACCGCGTTATTGATTTTACCACCTTCCATGATTTTTAATGGCGGAATACGGATACCTTCTTGGTATATCTCGTTTGCAGTACCGGACATTGAACCAGGGACAGACCCACCGACGTCAGCCCAATGTTCACGCACGGCAGGGAAAAATACCAATTTACCATCA
Organism: Rhodospirillaceae bacterium; assembly: GCA_002730675.1. Taxonomy (GTDB): domain Bacteria; phylum Pseudomonadota; class Alphaproteobacteria; order Thalassobaculales; family Thalassobaculaceae. Next base: position 7,678 of record PCAV01000079.1, read on the forward strand.
TGGAATACTGGATAAATGATAGTTACGTCATTTAGGTGTGTTCCACCACGATAAGGATCATTCATCAAAATGGCGTCACCCGGCGCAAGGTCATCACCGAGTTCTTTCAGGGATTGTTCAACGGACCAAGGTAAAGGTACCACATGGCTTCCAATGTCTTCCGACTGAGCCACCACCTGGCCCGTAGCATCAAATAAACCACAAGAAAAGTCTCGCGCTTCATAGATGGCTACCGAGCGGGCTGTGCGGAATACTGTAGCACGCATCTCACGAACTACTGATATAAGGCCTTCAGTCATAATCTCTAATGTAACAGGGTCTATTTTGCTCATTTTGTCGTTTTCCGATCCAAGATCAGACTGCCCGTTGGGTCCATTGCTACGTTAAAGTTAGGTGGAACTACAGTAGTGGATCCAAGTTCTTCAATGATTGCAGGGCCCTCGAAAATCGTATTCAACGGTAAGTTTTCTCGCCAATAAACGGTTGTTTCTATGGATATGCCATTAAAAACTACCTGTCGCTTATCTCGAACGGAGCGAGCCAGGTCGTTGCCGCCAAGGACTGACGGTAAAGGAGGACGATCCGCACTTCCAAAGCCGGCGACACGAAAGGCTACCACTTCACCGGAGCCTCGATCTCTATGGGAGTATCGTTGTTCATAAGCTCGATGAAAGGCTTCCATCAGTTCTTCAGTATCCGTGCATGCAGCAGGTAGCATAATATTGAGCTCAAAGGACTGACCTACATAACGCATATCTAAACTGGCCTCGATGCGTATCTGGTCATTGTCAAAACCGTCGGCCCTAAGCCGGGCTCTTGCCTCATCCTCCAAGGGTTTCAGAGCCATTCTGATATCACTTATATCAGAGAATTCTAGCTGCATAATTTCGGTCTTAGCTACGTCATGCCTTGTGTCTGCAACCAATAATCCAAAAGCCGAAAAGTTTCCTGGAAGCGGCGGTATTACAACCCGGGCCATACCTAGTTCTTCTGCAATTAAAGCTCCATGCATCGGACCGGCTCCTCCAAAAGCAACGAGAGTAAAATCTCTTGGATCAATGCCGCGCATCACTGAGATTTCTTTAACAGAGCTGGTCATTTGAATTACCGCAAGTTGGATTATCCCTTCGGCCATGGCTTTGGTTGAAAGTTCCAACTTTTTAGCGATCTGAGCTATAGCAGTTTGAGCAGCTTTGACATCGATAAGGATAGAGCCACCAAGGGCGTCACTCGGAAGAAAACGGCCCAGTACTACATTAGCGTCGGTTACGGTTGGCTGCGTTCCACCCTTTCCATAAGAAGCTGGTCCTGGTTCCGCACCGGCTGATTGCGGGCCAACATTTAAAAAAGTTCCTGCCTCCAAATAGGCTATACTCCCTCCACCTGCTCCGACGGTATTAATGTCAATTTGGGGCACTCGATTAGGATACCATCCGACCATTCCTTCTGGGTTCATACCATAGGTCCCATTTCGGATCATACAGGCATCAGTACTCGTGCCGCCCATGTCATAGGTGATAATGTCATGGATATTCAGCGCTTCAGAGAGTACGGTTGCAGCGATTACACCGCCGGCTGGTCCAGATAGTAATGAGTTTACAGGCCGATTAGCCATGCGAACCGCCGGCCAAGTTCCACCGTTTGACGCCATTACACGAACTGGGGTAGTTAAGCCTGAAGCAGCAAGCTTTTCTGCCAATTGGGTTAAATAACGTCCAGTGCGTGGTGCTACAAACGCGTTGAGAGCGGTAGTCGAGAACCTTTCAAATTCACGATATTCCGGCAGGATTTCATTTGATGTGCAGACATGTACTTCGGGCATCAACTTTTGGACAATTTCAGCTGCTCGCTGTTCATGCCGAGAATTGGCATAAGAGTGCAAGAAACACACTGCAACTGCTTCAATCCCCTCTGATATAAAATAGTTGCAGGCGGCTGCAACTTGCTCTTCATTGAGATGCTTATGGATCGAGCCGTCGACGCTACTTCGTTCATCCACTTCCATGATATGTTCACGCTGCACAATTCCGGCTGGGCGCACGGCTGTAATATCATAGAGTTGCGTACGGTTTCCACGGCCTATAACTAACACATCTCGGTAGCCTCGCGTTGTAATGATCCCGAGCTTGGCTCCCTTATATTCTAGCGCTGTGTTGGTAGCCACTGTAGTGCCATGTGAAAAACCGGTGATCTTTGGCAACTCAAACCCTGTTTCCTTGACTGCCGTTATTACGCCAAGAGCATGATCATTCGGCGTTGACGGTGTTTTCAGTGAAATCAATTTTCTTGTCTCGGAATTATAGGCAACCAAATCAGTGAATGTGCCGCCAGTATCGATACCAACCCATAGCATTGTTTCTTCTCCTTTGGTTGGGACTTAAGTACCCTACATTGCATATTTGTAATTTACTCACTTTAAATTCAAAGCTGCTAATATAAGTGAGAATACCGGTCGGCTTCAGTTTGCATTTATACGATCTTATAATAGTTCCCGAAGTATTATTTTGCGAGTGGGTATATGGCAGAACTGAAAGAAAATTCCTACTTGTTATTTTTCCTTTACTACTCGCGAGTTTCTTTTCGGAAAAAATAAATCGCAGCTTTTGGTTCGTGCAACGTGGGCGTTTGACACTGTTTTTGTTGGCTTTGCAAAAAATAGATATAAAGGTATATCAGAATAATCATATGAGTAACGTTTGCGGACAAGCCATAGAATTCATCAGGGCTACTTTGGGACAAGTATCTGTCTTTTTGGCAAAGGGTTATAGGACCAAGACTTTCCGCTTTTAACAAAACGGATTTATAAAATTATTTTTATATGAAGCGATCCATAGTCTCGTAAATCACCCAGCTTATTGATTGTAACCATCTATAAAATTTAAAAAGGCTTTTGCTCCTTCTTTTGCATGACTGCATGCTATTGCATGTTTTGCGTGTGGGATAACCATTAATTGGGAGTTCGGCAGTAACGAATGTATCTCTGCAGATATAGTCACGGGAAGAAACGGACTTGCGTCTGGGTGTATGAGTAAAACTGGCGTCTCCAATCGATTTAAGTCTTGTGAAAGGTCTTGAGCCATTAGCAACTCTCCAAGCGCTAGTGTTGCTTCAGGGCTTGAGTTAGCTTGTATCTCAGAAAACCATTGATAGACATCATCTCCTACTGCACCAGGGAAAAATCTATGTTCCATCATTTTTGTTGTCCATGCCGAAAACCCTTCCTGCTCGACAGTCTTTCTCCAACCACCAACCTGATTGATATAGTTGCCTCGGTGTCCTGTTGAGAGTGCAGTCACGGTAGTTATTCTATTCGAAGCATTCAGAGCGGTATAAAGCGATATCGTGCCACCGATAGACTCACCGATAAGATGAAATTTGTCAGCGCCAACAGCATCTGCTACCGCAAGCACATCGGACATCATATCCTCCATGCTCCATTTTTGACCGTCTGGCGCAATGCTTGACCTTCCACAACCTCTCATATCAAAACGTACACATTTAAAGTTGTTTGAAAGATGCGGCAACCAATCTATCCAAATATCCATATCAATGCCAACGCCATGATGGAATAGAATTGTTTCCTCTGGGGTTCTCCAACGGGAGGTGGGATCTGTAACTGTATACTCGAGAAATCCATGTTTGGTCGATACTTGAGGCACGCTATTCTCCATTCACTATCTTGTAGCACTAAAAGTTAATATTTATTCCCAACTGTTCCAATGTATTATTTCAGAAACGGGGGGACGTTTCGCGGGTTTAAAGTCAGTTCCCTTAGTGTAGGCGACTGGCAATAACGCAACCTGCGCAAAGGTTTCAGGGATACCAATAATCTTCGATATTTCTCTCTCATATGCTAAATGAAGTGTTGTGATACACGAGCCGAGGCCACGCGCCCTTAACGCCAGTTGAAAGCTCCAAATTGCTGGAAAGATTGACCCGCCAAGAGATAGCCATTTACGCGCAGGGGCGTTAAGAGACATATGACTAGTATCTATGCAAGGAATAACCAGTAAGGGAACATCCTCCATGTTATCCGCTAAATACTGTGCAGATTCAAACACTTTGAAGTTCTGATCATCGCCTTTGTCTCTCGCGGAATTTTTCCCGTCTTCGAGATAATTGCTTGCACCTTGACGATAATAATTGGCAATTATTCGCCGTTTTCCTTTATCAGTGACGACAACCCATTGCCAACCCTGGCGATTGGAACCTGTGGGAGCCTGTTGAGAAATTTCTAAGCATTTTTCAATTTGCTGCTCTTCTACAAGCCGACTAAGGTCTAATCTCTTTCGCACTGCTCGGGTAGTTGTTAATAAAGTATCTGTGTGCTTGACATCAAATTTGGTCACGATCTTATATAACCTTGTACTTGTTGCTTGGTTCTAGCGGATAGGTTACTCGAAGAGTGTAAGTAGTTCATTTCTCTTGGAATAATCTGCACGCTATGTCTAAATTTGAATTACTATTGAAATGTGTTTCATAAACTAGAACTCCTTTTTCAGAAATAAGGGATACGAAAATGACGTACGAAAGTATGATTGTAGAAACAATAAAGATCAACGGACACAACAGTGATGCTATCAATGCTTACACAGCTCGTCCCATGGGGAAGGGACCATTTCCCGGGGTCGTGTTAATACATCATTTACCTGGCTGGGATGAAACCTATCGTGAATTTACGCGAAGATTTGCTCACCATGGCTATGCAGCAATAAGCCATAATCTCTATGATCGCATTGGTTATGGACCCTCAGACGATGTGGCAGCGAAGGCACGCGCAGAAGGAGGCGTTTCCGATGATCAAATGGTTGGTGACACGAAAGGCGCAGTGCAGTGGCTGCGGTCTCAACCTTGGAGCAATGGAAAAGTTGGCTTGATTGGAAGTTGTTCTGGTGGGAGACAAGCCTTTCTTTATGCATGCAAAAGAGATGATATTGATTGTGTGGTTGATTTATGGGGTGGTCGCGTTGTGCAGGCCGACGATGACCGTCCAGAGAAGCAACCAGTTCAACCGATTGATATGACGTCAGAGTTGTCTTGTCCATTATTAGGCATCTTTGGAAATGACGATCGTGCACCAAATGTTGAACAAGTAAATCAGCATGAAGAAGAATTGAAAAAACATAGCAAAAATTATGAATTTCATAGATATGACGATGCCGGCCATGGGATTTGGTATTACTACACGCCACTTTACAGAGTGGAACAAGCTATAGATAGTTGGCAAAAAACATTTGCCTTCTTTGAAAAACATCTTTCGGCGTAGACATTATGTGTACTTCTATTGTTGAAATTGTCGATGCTGAGGGAAAAGGTAAGGATGGTAACTCGTGGTTTAAATTGAGGCAGGCGGTTGTTTGTTATGATCATCCTCACCACGCTCTTTTAGAGGAGGCAATAACTATTGATTTCATGAATGGTGAAGACGGCGTTGGAAAGCGAACTGCTGTTGAATTAACTCTGGACTCAGCAAAGGCGCTTCAAGGAGCGCTTAACCGTGCGATTGAACAAGCGGAAGAAGAAGTGGCAGAGGTTTCTAACTAGAAAAACCAAGCAATAAAAAAATAAGAATAAAGGTCGGCGTGGCTCATAAATAACTTTGTTAGAAGCAATGGCTTAAAAATTGTAGTTTTTAGACGTGTATTACAGTTTTTTCTGTNATGTCAGNGTTNCANGAATTGGATAATTATGCTTTTTNATTTGCATTGTACCGCGAATATANCAGTTCTGGTTNTGGTCGAATGAATGGTGCTTTTGAAATTTTCAAAATATGNGGTTGGCCATTTTCGTTGAAAACAAATAGTCNCGGTTCTTGGAATGNTCTACCAGTTCCGTTGGGANGTGTTTCTGAGATATAAAGGCCAACTTCCCTTGCGAAATTATTAGCNTTTTCTTTAGTACCACCAGAAATAAATACAATATCAATTTCTAATTCATCAAACTTGTCTTTAAAAGCTTCTATTTTCGCTGTGTAGGTTTTGTAGATTGGGCAATGTAGTCTACGGTAAACAACTATCATCTGCCATCGGTTGTTGTACCAGAGACCGTCATCCCTTTGCCGTCGATAGTGGCGAGCGTCACTTGATGCATCGGCTTATCGGGATTGCGTTTATAAAAGATAATCTTCTATTCCATTTTTTCGTTGATGATAGGTTGTTAACAAGTTTGATTCGACAAAGGCAAGCTACGCAGCCAAAGGCAGATGTTATCTTATTTTAGCTACAAGGATTTTCTTAAACGGTTATTGCTCATTATACTCATTTAAAAAATTAACTAAAACGTGTGCACACTCAGCTGCATGAGACGTAATCAAAAAATGCGCAGCGTTGTTTATTATAACAGAGCGTTGGTTGGGTATGCAGGTTTGCAAAGTTTTTGTAATCTGCACCATCTGGGTATTAGCGTGGGCACCTCTCACTAATAACACCGGCATAGAGAGCTTAGCGTAGTCATCAGCTTTAGCTCTGAAGCTAAGGGCAGTGTGCCAATCTAGCACATTGCTATAAGCTGTTTGACGACAATATTGTTGCACGGAGTTGGGCATTGAATCAAAAGATCCATCGCCACCCCAAAAATCTATTATAATTCTTGCGGCATCGTCGTTTTGCGCGTTAAATGCCGCCTCAAACTCATCCTTAATCTTTATCGTTTCTTCAAATAAATGACGATGTTCGCAGGCATCAATAAGTGTTATAGGATTTGCTTCAAATGTTGTGATGCTGAGAATTTGAAATCTGTCCGATAGCGCACTAGCCAGTGCCACCATTCCACCGAATGAGTGTCCAACTAAATGGACGGGCTGTCCAATTTTAGCTACTACTGTCTCAATTATATTAATAAGATTTTGCATTCCATAGTTATCAATGCTTCGTAATTCCTCTGTAGAACCATATCCACAAAGGCTAGTACCGATAAAACGGAAATTTGGGGGCATTAATTCTTGTACTTGGTTCCAAGCGGAAGGAGTGCTGAATGAGCCGGGAATAAATAGTATTGCTGGACCTTCCCCATACTCAATGTAATCTATTTTTTTTCCTTTGTAGGTAATCACTCGGGGTACTCCTGGCTTCGCCAAAATTTACCAGACTTTAACTTTAAGTATGTCCAACAGTATACTAATAGAAAACCATTAATAACTTGGGCTGCTTCAAATTACTAGAACCCAATTGAAGCCAAACAAACTAATGAAATCGTCTGATAAGGCAATCACACCATATATTAAAGAAGGGCTCCAACTTGGAATTTGATGTAAGGGAAGACGGGACACCGTTTTCGCCAAAGTTTGATGATGTTTATTTTTCGTCGGAGAATGGCTTGGCTGAGACAGAGTATGTCTTTTTGCGAGGAAATGGCCTGCCGCAGGCTTGGGAGCAAAGAGAGGACTTTACTATCATTGAAACGGGGTTTGGTACTGGATTGAATTTTCTTGCCGCTTGGAAGGCATGGCGTGAAACGCAACCAAAAACTAGTAAACTCAGATTTTACACGATCGAGGCTTTTCCACTTACTGTTAAGCAGATTTATGACAGTTTAAAAAAATTCACCGAATTAGGGACTTATTTAAGTTGTTTTTGCGCTGTTTACTCTAAACCAACAACTGACCGCTACAATCTTTTTTTAGATAAGGGGAGCGTGGAGATCACCATATTCATAGAGGATATAAATATTGCTTTACCTAAGCTAAACATCCTGGCAGATGTGTGGTTCCTGGATGGATTTAGTCCTGCTAAAAACCCAGCTATGTGGACACCAGTGCTCTTCAATGAAATGAAACGTCTAAGCGGTAAAGGAACAAGCTATGCGACTTTTACATCTGCTTCAATGGTTCAAAAGGGACTTAGAGAGAACGGATTTAAAATAAAAAAACAGCCAGGGTTTGGAAAGAAAAGGGAGATGCTTTCCGGGGTATATTGTCCTTGAGCGGGTAATGGAGATCTGTTGAAGGCCTACCAATATGTTTTCGTTCTGTTTGAGTAAAAATGGAGGGGTTATGAAATCAACAAATTACTGCATTATCACCGTGGCAGAATGTCAATCAAAAAGCCTTTCTAAAAATTTAGAATTATGTCGGCAACTAAAGACTTATGTAGAGGACAACGTAACTAACACTTTAATTTATTTTGGCTTTTTTACCACTGGTAACGATGCTGGAGCGCTAGCTTATTTTGAAAATTATTCAACGTTAAGAGATTTCGAACAGGCTTCTGAAATCTACCAAGACTCTTCCTATTATCAGAAGTTATTTAATGGAAAGACGGCCTCTATTAAATCAAGTAACTTCATTAAATACAGTCCTGTAAATTATG
>PCAV01000080.1 GCA_002730675.1 Rhodospirillaceae bacterium
TTATTTTCCATACTAATACTCCTCAATAACGTGTTTCAAATTTGTTGCGCAAAATTACAGCTGTCAGATTTAAGGTGCAGACAAAGGCCAGCAACACCAGGATTGCCGCCGAAGTCCTCTCCGCGAAAGCTGTCTCCGGCATGTCTGACCATAAGAAAACTTGAACAGGCAGCGCGGTGGCCGGGTCAGTGAAGGTCGTAGGCAAATCAACCACGAATGCCACCATTCCTATCATCAATAGTGGCGCGGTTTCACCTAAAGCCCTCGCTGTGCCAATTATTGTGCCAGTTAGCATCCCCGGCATTGCAAGAGGTAATACATGGTGAAAAACTGCCTGGATTGGACTTGCACCAACAGCGAGCGCAGCCTCTTTAATTGAGGGCGGAACGCTTTGAATAGCTGCGCGCCCTGCAATAATGATAGTTGGGAGCGTCATTAAAGCTAGGACCATCCCACCCACAAGGGGCGCAGATCGGGGAAGCTCAAAAAAATTTAAAAATACGGCAAGCCCTAATAAACCAAAGACAATCGATGGCACCGCCGCCAAGTTATTTATGTTGACCTCTATAAACGACGTCCAAGCATTTTTCGGAGCGAAGCTCTCTAAATAAATAGCTGCTAATACGCCAAGTGGAAAAGAGATCAAAAGGCATACCATCACACTGTAAAATGAGCCTATCATCGCACCTGCTATTCCTGCCTGTTCCGGTTCCCGCGAATCTCCTTTTGTAAAGAGCGTCCAGTTAAACTGCATCTCCAGTTTATTTTGTTCCATTAATTGATCTAACCATAATAGTTGCTGATCGCTTAGCTGTCTCAGATCGGCGGGAAGATCTCTATTTAGTTTTCCTTTCAACAGCATATCGACGTCATCAGATGCGGTGACCCAAATCGTAATTTCCTCACCTATCTGGTTTGGGTTATTTAAAATGAATTCTCTAAGTTCGTACGCTGCGCCAGAACTCACCAATTTTGATAATTCCCGCTTCATTCTCCGCGTCTTCGCATCTGGAAAGCTGCTGCGCATCGATTTTTTAATAAATCCCTCAAAATCCGCCTTACTAATCTGAGCCGAATTCGAGTTTTTTCCCTCCTCGAATTCATCCACATCCAACGAAATAGTAAGCAGCATTTTGGCTTGCCTTACTGCATCTGCTCCCGAGATTGCAACAATAATAAATAAGACGCCTAGAAATGCTAACCCCAAAAAAACTGAGGATACGGCAAACAGTCTAAAGCGCTTTTCGGCGAGGTGCCGGCGGCGTAGTTGCTCGGCACTTGGGCCTTTAAACGCTAGCTCAGTCATATTGCTCTCTATATGCTTTTACAATTTTCAACGCGGTGACGTTTAAAGCTAACGTCACGGTAAATAACATGAGCCCTAGGGCAAAAGCTGATAATGTTTTTGGACTGTCAAACTCCTGGTCTCCTGTCAATAACGTCACGATTTGGACAGTAACCGTTGTGACTGCATCCAAAGGATTCAAAGTAAGCTTTGCGGTGAGGCCAGCAGCCATCACCACAATCATCGTTTCACCGATAACACGCGATGTGGCCAACAACAAACCTCCAGCAATACCTGGAAGAGCAGCTGGAATAATCACTTTCTTTATTGCCTCCGAACGGGTTGATCCTACAGCCAGTGCGCCCTCTTTAAGTGAAGTTGGAACTGCTGTGATGGCATCGTCCGAAATTGAAGAAACAAAAGGGATAGTCATTATTCCCATTACTAGTCCGGCAGCCAGAGCACTTTCCGAGGAAACATCTAAGCCAATAGCCTCTCCTCCTCGTCTAAGCCATGGAGCAACTACAATCGCTGCAAAAAAACCATAAACGACCGTTGGAATACCCGCGAGAATCTCAAGTGTAGGTTTGATTTTTGATCGAACGCTTGAAGAAGCATATTCACTCAAGAAAACGGCTGACATAAGGCCCACAGGACCAGCCACCGTCAACGCCACAGCACTGATTAATAATGTACCAACTAACAGAGGAATAGCGCCGAACGCACCACTTGATCCCACTTGATCTTCTCGAATGGCCATTTGAGGAGACCAATGCAGGCCAAAGAGAAAGTCGGTTATTGGTACTATTTGGAAAAATCGGATCGACTCAAAAATTAAGGATGCCACTATACCTATGGTTGTGAGAATGGCCACACTGGAACAAAGAATTAGGGCAGCCATAATTAACCGCTCTGTCCAAAACCGTTTTTTAGGCGCCGTTTTTGACGCCTGTGTTGCTTCTCTCACATTAAATTCCGATGCTTATTTCACATAAATCGATATAGAAACGTCTAATATAGTTTTACAAAAACAGTCCCCAAATTTGACATCCTGAATTAAGCTAGGGTTGGTGGTCGTTAGAAGGACCGCCAACCCTGCACCTTCGATAACAACCCTAGAATTTAAAGTTTCAGATTTCCAAGTGATGCCACCATTTTATCTCGCGCTTTCCTCTCAACTGTCCCCATTGGGATTAACCCTTTATCGGTTAAGTAACCGTCTGGGCCAGACGTTCTTTCCGATGCGAATTCATTCATGAATTCTTTTATCCCAGGGACTACGCCGATATGCGCTTTTTTTACATAAAAGTATAGTGGTCGGGAGATTGGATAACTGCCTTCTGCGATGTTTTCAAAGGTTGGCGCGTTACCTTCCACCGTGCTTCCTTGAACTTTATTAGCGTTTTGATCGAGGAAGCTATACCCAAAAATTCCGAGCGCTTTCGGGTTTGCTTCGAGCTTGCCAATGATCATGTTATCGTTCTCGCCAGCCTCAATATACGCGCCATCTTCTCGTACGGTGTGGCAAATTCGCTTGTAGGCTTTTTTATCTTTTTTTATACCAAGGGTTTTATCACCCTTCTTCATGGCTTTAATCCACTTAAATTTCTTACACCCGCCTTCCATGGCCANTTCCGCAAAAGCGTCTCTCGTTCCCGATGTTGGGGGGGGACCTAATACTTCAATTTTTATGGCCGGCAAAGCCGCGTTAACGTCCTTCCAGGTCTTGTGCGGATTTGGAATGAGTTTGCCATCCCCAGCTGGAATATCTTTTGCCAATGCTAGGAATATATCTTTTCGGGNAAGTTCAAACTTTTCCGATTTCTTGGAGTTGGCCAAAACAATACCNTCGTANCCAACTTTCACCTCAACAATATCTNTGATCCCGTTTTCAGCGCATCGCGATACTTCTCTTTTCTTNATCCGGCGTGAGGCNTTAGTAATGTCAGGGTGTTTGACNCCAATTCCGGCACAAAAAAGTTTTANNCCACCTCCAGATCCGGTACTTTCCACNACTGGTGTTTTGAATGATGTCGTTTTTCCAAATTTCTCTGCCACTGTTGTGGAAAAAGGATAGACAGTTGAAGAACCTACTATTTTTATCTGATCACGAGCCTGAGCAAAGCTAGATGAAAAGATAATTGCTGCTGCTAAAGCTAGNGTTTTCNTAACCATTCCCGCGTTTAACTCCNANAAGNTANTTTCTANTTNANAGNAATAAACGCGTTATATTATTGGCTTGCGACGCTATTGTTACGCATATGTTACATTTTGATGACAATGATAGCTAAAGTATATTTTCATCAAAGCGGGGTAACATCACTGTAAAAGATGTCTCTTTATTTACTTCACTTTTAACTTCTAAGTGCCCCCTGTGTCTTGCAACTATATGTTTTACTATGGCGAGTCCTAAACCCGTGCCCCCCATAGACCTAGAGCGACCCTTGTCCACTCTATAAAATCGCTCTGTAAGTCTTGGAATCTCCTGGGCTGGAATACCATCACCATGATTAGTAATCGAAACAAATACACCTGGAGNACCCGTTTCAGGAAGATTCTCAACTAGGCCTATATCCAATCTAATATCCGTTTCCTCCCTACCATAATTAATGGCGTTTGATNCTAAGTTCTGAAAAACCTGTGCTAATTCGTCCGCATCCCCTGTTATTGGCGGCAAATCTTTCTCTACTGAAGTGCGGAGTTTCATCCCTTTACCCATCGCGCGAACCGAAAGTGAACTGGCGACCTCGCTTATTATTTGATCAACTGAAATAACGTCGTCTGGAGTTATATGCTCATCTGCCTCTACTTNAGATAATGTCAATAACTCATCAATAATTCTTGCCATCCGTTGAGCTTCACTTTCCATAATTGATAAAAANCGAGCGCTCGNTNCGGGATCATTACGTGCAGGGCCCTGCAAAGTTTCAATAAATCCCAGAAGAGCGGAAAGTGGNGATTTTAGTTCATGGCTGACATTTGCTACAAAGTCTGACCGTACCTGNTCCATACGCCTTGTNCTTGTGATGTCCGAGAGAACAATCATGGCCCAAACCGGACTTTTTGCGTTTAGGTCAGGCAACCGCCACATTTTAACGTCATAAAAGAGTCCTATCGGATTAGGAAGATACACTTCACTTGGCATTGTTGGGTTTCCTATCAAACACTGTTTGATGGTTTTTTTTATATTTTCACTGTTNGTAAACGCATTNAAAGAATTTTTTGACGGGTCGGCTTCAAGCAATCTCTTGTATGCCTTGTTATAATCAATGACTAACTCTTGCTCATTAACGATTAGAACTGGATCAGAGATACCATCTAAGATGCTCGTATCAAATGGTGTGCTGATTTCCTTGTTTGTTTTTTTAAACTTCAACATTTAAATGATCCAACCATAAAAACTTATATTGCACATTATTATTTGTATGCAAAAACANNAACGATGACATAATGTAGAGAAATGTTGATACCTCAATTTGATATAACCTTNAAGAAGGGGAGCGTTTGGCTTGCTGGAGCCGGACCGGGTGANCCTGGATTACTAACGTTGCATACGCTAAGCGGTCTGCATCATGCAGATATAATTGTTTATGATGCTTTAGTTAGTAAGGAAATTTTAAAGTTGGCAAATCCATCAGCTTCTCTTGAGTTCGCAGGGAAAAGAGGCGGAAAGCCCTCACCAAAGCAAGTTGATATTTCTCTTAGGCTAATACNCCTCGCCAGNAAAAATAAGCGCGTTCTCAGACTGAAAGGGGGAGATCCTTTTGTTTTCGGACGAGGAGGTGANGAAGCCACAGCGCTGTATGACGCAGGCATTCCTTTTAGAATTATTCCGGGGATAACTTCAGGTATTGGAGGACTAGCATATGCTGGAATACCACTTACTCATCGCGACACAAACCATGCCGTCACCCTTGTCACAGGACATGACGCGATAGGCGGAATTTCGACCATTGACTGGGCTTCGATAAGTAAAAGTGCGCCCGTTATCGTCATTTATATGGCAATAAAACATTTAGACTCCATAGTTAATTCCCTTTTATCGGCAGGTAGACCGCATGACGAACCAATGGCCATAGTATCTAATGCGTCCTTGCCTAATCAGTTTGTTCTAGAGACGTCTTTGGGATCTTGTATGCGGGATTCGCAAGATTCCAGAGTCAGAGCACCATCTATCGTTGTGATCGGCCCGGTAGTGAATTTCAGAAATATGCTTAACTGGCTAAGTGAAGTTCCTAAACCCATTAGTAAAGTTGAAACGTTAGCTGATTTTAAAACTAAGCAAGCTGGATAGGACAAGCTTGGCTACTCCCGGCATAATTATCAGTGCGCCGACGAGTGGCGCTGGTAAAACAACCATAACGCTTGGTATTTTGCGCGCTCTTAGAGATAAAGGATTAAACGTTTCTGCTGCAAAAATTGGGCCCGATTATATCGATTCTAAATTCCACGAGCGAGCCAGCAGTGGCCGATGCGTAAACCTAGATACTTGGGGAATGAACAAGCCGCAATTACAATATTTGGCCAGTGAAACATCCAAAGACTCCGATATATTTGTTATAGAAGGGGTCATGGGGCTGTTTGATGGCGCACTTCAACCGGGTGAAATTGGCAATGGCTCGACTGCTAGTGCGGCACTCGAACTCGGGATACCAATAATTCTTGTTATAGATGCCAGTTCCCAGGCGCAATCTGTTGCCGCAACTGCTTCCGGTTTTGTGAACCACGATAAACAGCTAAATTTTGCGGGTGTAATTCTTAATAGAGTAAGCAGCGAACGCCATGGCAAACTATTGAAGAGCGCTTTGTCCGACTCGGGCATTAAAGTGCTTGGCACCATACCGAGCGACCATGACCTGAACTTACCATCTAGGCATCTTGGTTTGGTACAAGCGGATGAGATCGACGCATTAGAACAATTTATACAGAAGGCTTCTAAATCGATATCCTCGAATGTAGACCTTAGTGGGATCAGAGAGGCGTCCAAAAGTAGTATCTCAAGTCCNACTGAGGCAAATTTCTTAGAACCNTTAGGTCAACACATCGCGGTAGCGCGAGATTTAGCCTTTAATTTTGCTTACACTCATATTCTCGAAAATTGGAGGCGCCTAGGAGCAAAACTCTCATATTTTTCGCCACTCGCTAATGAAGCACCGGACAATTCTTGTGACGCCATATACCTGCCCGGAGGTTATCCCGAACTTTTTGCANAGNAAATTTCAAAAAATACATCTTTCCTTAATAGTTTGAGAATGTCAGGTGCAGCTGGAAAATCTATTTATGGCGAGTGTGGGGGGTTCATGGTGCTTGGCCAGACTCTTACAGACGCTTCGGGNACTAGTTTTGCTATGTCTGGACTTTTGGATTTAAAAACGACCTTTGAAAACCCAAAGCTGTCACTAGGATACCGATTAGGGGAACTCACGACTGACTGCCCTCTCGGTAAAAAGGGTCAAACTTTTCGTGCGCACGAATTCCACTACGCTCGCATCATACATGAAAGTGGCGAAAACCTTTTTTCCGTTCATGATGCTTCTGAAGAATTTANAGGTAGTCTCGGNNCAATAAAGGGATCCGTNTTTGGATCCTTCTTACATATAATTTGATTTCTAANGCTGTTAANATTAATTTTTTGAAATCGGACTACCGAACAATTCTAGATGATGATCTACAAGCTCATAGCCTAACTCGTTGGCTATTTTTACTTTCAGGTTTTCAAGTTCCTCATTATAAAACTCGATCACTTCACCAGTTCGAACGTCAATTAGATGATGATGATGATCTTCGTCACCTTGGATTTCCTCATAGCGCGCACGTCCATCNCCAAAGTCTCTTTTNGAGACAATATTTGTATCTTCAAACANCTTCATAGTTCTATACACAGTCGCAATAGATATTGANGGATCTAANTCTCTGACCCGTCTATGCAACGCCTCAACATCTGGATGGTCTGTAGCATCGGAAAGAACTCGTGCGATCACTCTTCGGGGCTCCGTCATTTTCAGACCCTTTTCAACGCACATTTTTGCGATTCTTGACTCTTGCATTACCTCGTAAGCCTNCTATTCAACCTAGTACAACGTTTAACAGTATATCCGAGTCTGGTAAATCGTAAAGACTGACTTTTAATTTTTAGAAGACCGCAACCTCTCTGGCATAAAATTTCTTTTTTCCAAATATAACTNCATTGAAAAAATTGATATTAACCTTTAAGAAGATTTTAGTGCTGCTTTAGCTCAGTTGGTAGAGCATCTCATTCGTAATGAGAGGGTCAGGTGTTCAAGTCACCTAAGCAGCACCACCTCCCTGATANACCTAAAAAAGAAGGGAATNAGCATATGCCAAGTAATTTTTATTATGCCGAGGACTTCAAGGAAGGAGAAACATTTAACCTTGGAATTTANAATGTAACTNAAGAAGAGATTGTTGATTTTGCCAATAGGTATGATCCATTCCCATTTCACGTAGATGAGGCAAAAGCGAAAGAAACTATTTTTGGGGGCATCATCTCGAGTGGATGGCTTACGGCCTTGATTTGGTTGAGGATGATGCATGAAAAATTTTTATGTTATGAAGTGACTCTAGGTTCACCGGGACATGAANAGATACTATGGCCCCAGCCAGTTAGACCGGGTGATACACTTAATGGAAGCATAACGATAAAGAGCGTAAAAATATCAAANAGNAAGCCGGGTTTGGGCTTCATTCGATATGAGGCTTTACTTAAAAATCAGAACCGAAANTGCGTATTTTCAACTACCAGCACNCTAATAATTAAAGCNCGGCAAAGCCGCTAGCAAATAAGTTGGATTTACAACAATTTATTAAGAAATGCACTCAATGTGTCAAAACCATAGAGAATCCCAAGGCCGCTAGCCAATATGAGAATTAGCCANAAAATAGCTTTCCCAGCTACCATGAAATCACTGCTTTTTTTAGGCTGTGTTCTTTTTCTCGAAGAAATACGCCCTTCCCGCGGCGGCACTACCCCAGAGCTATCTTCACTCTTTGGTTTTATGGTGACTTTTTTTGTGGTGTCGAAGATGGTCTGTTCTTTCGACGTTCCTGCTTGATCGTCATAGATTTCTCCTATGACTTTAACGCCCTCTAGATGACCCTGGCCATATAAATTNCTGGCTTCTTCTATTGCCTCGTCTCTATCGGAATAGTGAGTATCTGTTTGCCACTCGCCATTCTTAAGAGTCAGNACCTCAAACTGAGTGTGTTTTGCCATTAGTCGTCCTAACCAGCAGCTCTGTGGNGTATAGAACTATATTACTGCGGCTTTGTTTACAAGTTAATAGACACGGAGCGTAAATGAAAAAGCGCTCGTAAACGAGCGCTTTTCTACTTTTTCTGTACTATGTGACTGGAAATTTACTCTCTATTACCAAANAGGCTGAGAAGCATTATGAAAAGATTTATGAAGTCGAGGTACAAACGGAGCGCGCCATGTATTGACTTCTTAGCTTGTGTTTCCCCATCATCACTTTCGCGATATTCATTCTTTATGGATTGCGTGTCATAAGCTGTTAAGCCCGCAAAAACGAGAACACCAATCACTGAGATCGCAAACTGGAGAGCAGAGGAAGCAAGGAAAATGTTAACAACGGATGCTATTAGAATTCCGATTAACCCCATAAAAAGGAAAGAACCCATTCCGGTGAGATCTTTCTTCGTTGTGTAACCATANAGGCTNGTTCCTGCAAACATTCCAGCCGCGATAAAGAACACTCGCGTTATGCTCTCTCCNGTNTANACNAGGAAGATACTAGATAGTGAGAGCCCCATCAGAGCGGCGTAAATCCAAAANACCACTTGAGCTGTAGAGGAGGCCATCGAATGAAGTNTNGCCGCAAAAAAGAATACCATGCCTATAGGGGCCAACATAATTACCCACTTTAANGGGGACATGTAGATAGCATAGCCAAAGCCGGTTAATTGGCCGCCCTGTATTGCAGCAAACGAAGCACCTAGAGCTACTAAGCCAGTTATAGCCAGCCCAATGGTCATATGGTTATAAACACCCAACATGTATTGGCGAAGACCAACATCTACATGCGCATCTTGCGCCTGCGATTTTGACATCAACCTCGGATCAAAAGCCATTTAGGAAACCTTTCAAAAATAACGTTNATGNNGATAATATAAGCGATTTTATTTAAAATTCAATGCTGCTTATTAATTAGATCACGACAAAAAAAGTGCCTATTGAGACGACCGGAATTCCTGCAACCGTTCATTATATCTACTTTTTTTGTTNCTTTCCCTTACGCTCGCTGACTTTAACTGCCCACAAGCCGCCAAAATATCGTTACCTCTTGGCGTTCTAACTGGAGACGGATACCCTGCTTTNAGGACTATCTTCGCAAACTCTTCTATTTGTTTTTTTTCAGAACATTCATACGGTGATCCAGGCCATGGATTAAAAGGAATAAGATTAATTTTCGCTGGAATTCCCTCCATAAGCTTGATCAAAGCTCTTGCATCAGAGGTACTGTCGTTTATTCCTTTAAGCATGACATACTCGAAGGTGATTCTTCTTGAATTACTTACTCCTGGATATTCACGGCACGCATTAATAAGTTCTTTTATGGGGTATCTTTTNTTTATTGGCACAAGGATATCTCTAACCTCATCCGTGACTGCATGTAACGAAATTGCTAAATTTACATCTGTTTCCAGCCCACATCTATTAAANTCAGGAACAATGCCAGATGTAGAGAGCGTAATCCTTCTCTTAGAAATAGATATTCCTTCGTTATCCATGATTATTTTGAGCGCCTTAATGACATTCTCTAAATTGTATAGGGGTTCACCCATCCCCATGAGCACTATGTTGGTTAAAGGTCTACCTACTTGAGCAGATGGCCAAGCTGACAATTCATCCAACGCGATCAATATCTGCCCAACCAACTCCGNTGATGANAGATTTCGGACAAGCCTCTGCGTGCCCGTGTGGCAGAATGAGCAGTTAAGTGTNCACCCAACCTGGGACGATATGCATAATGTGCCCCTATCCTCTTCCGGTATAAATACCGTTTCNGCTTTNGCNCCATCCTCGAACTTAAGCAACCANTTTATGGTCCCATCTGAACTAGTTTGTTTTTCGCCGACCATTGGTCGCTTTATTGAGAATGTCTGACCAAGCTGCGCCCTCACTTTTTTAGACAAGGTGGTCATTTCNTCAAACGACGTTGCGCCTTTGTGATATAGCCAGTGCCANACCTGTCCATTACGAAACTTTTGCAACCCGAGGNNCAGGAGTCGGTCACCAATTTCTTCACGAGATAAACCTATTATATTTTCTTGGTCTTTATTTTCGACCAGTTCGAGCACACTAATTATTTGCACTCCTTATCAATTCTTTTCTTCATAGCCGTAAAACCAGACAGGGAATAGGTGTCTGTTGTTTTAGTTCCTCTACTGGANCTTCCTACAACGATCATTCTATTACCCTTTTTCATTGAATTAACCAGTTTCAAGTCAGACGATTGATCACGCGACCACGCTCCNTCGTCTTCAGTAAAAAGCTCGAAAGCAGTTTTTCCAATATNGACTTTTACGCTNCTCTCTTTTTTGAAGGTATATCCTGCAATAAAGTTAACTTCACCCNTAATTTTTTTTGATGGACGGTTTGTAACTAAAGCGTAGGGCTGCCCGCGCACTTTGTATTTACCTTTTTGTTTAATAGGGGCGCTGGCCATGTAGCAAACCTTACCTCCGTCTCCCTTGAATGTGTACGCCGTCCACGCCCTCTTTTCAGCAATCTTTTTTGGNGTTTGAGCTTCAGTCANACCTGCAAAGNTGCTTAAAACGAAAACGCATGAAACGATTTTTACTATANTAAGCTTCATTAAATTAATTTTCTGAGCTGTTAGAATAAGATCCCAAACTAGTCTTAGATTTTTCATCTCAAGTCAATAGAAACCCTGTGTTAGCCATGTTTTTTTTAACGCTTTAAGTNGACGANCGGCNATTAACAGCTCGGCTTATACATTTCCAGNTATTTAANTAACTGATCNCCAATAGAATTTCGATTAGGCTTCCACAGCTCACGNCGTTGAGCCTCAAGCAGNCGTTTAATAATATCATTAAAAGCATCAATATTTTCTTTTTTAAGAAAATTTTGGACTTCTTCGTTTTCTACGTANGCTTCATAAACCGCATCAAAGTGNTGGTCGGCAACACAGCCTGANGTTGCAGCGAATGCNAATAGGTAATCAACACTAGCAGCTATTTCGAAAGCTCCCTTGTAACCATGCCGCATNACCCCAGCNATCCATTTTGGNTTCACAGCCCGGCCTCGGACCACTCTAGCAAGCTCCTCTTCTAATTTACGTATTTTTGGAGCAAATGGTCTAGAGTGATCACCGTGATACACCGTAGGTTGAACGCCAGAAAACTGNCGAACAGCTGCCGTTGCCCCNCCATGAAATTGATAATAATCGTCCGAATCAAGAATGTCATGCTCTCGATTATCTTGGTTGTGGAGTACGACTTGAACTTTTGACAGTCTAGAGCGAAATAGTTCTTCCTCTGTTTCCCCTTCCAATTTTGATCCATANACAAAGCTGCCCCACTTGAGATAAGCCGTTGCAAAATCTTCCTGTGTCTCCCAAATCCCTTCATCAATAAGTGTTTGCAAACCAGCGCCGTAAGCACCTGGTTTACTTCCAAATATCCGCATGGTAGCTCGGCGGAAAGCCGTTTTTGGATTAGCTCCACTAGATGATAAATTCATCCTTTCCGCTGTCGCTAGAGCTGCTAGTGGATTAAATTCCTCTGGTTCGTCAAGGCCAGCTACACGTTGTATAGCCGTATCCATCAGTTCTACTTGGTAGGGAAATGCATCTCGGAAAAAACCAGAAATCCGCAAAGTGACATCTACCCTTGGCCGTCCTAGGGCCGTGTAGGGAATTATCTTGAAGCCCGTTACTCTTCCAGACATCGGTTCCCACTCTGGACACACCCCTAAAAGAGCTAAAACCTGGGCTATATCATCTCCACCTGTCCTCATGTTAGCGGTTCCCCACGCAGATAAGAGAAGGTTTTTGGGCCACTCTCCATTTTCTTGGCGAAACCTATCTATTACTAGACCTGCAGCTTTCCAACCTAATTTCCAGGCTGTTGGAGTAGGGATTGTTCTGGTATCGACCGAATAAAAGTTTCTACCTGTGGGTAAAACATCAGGCCGTCCTCGCGAAGGCGCTCCTGAAGGGCCTGGAGAAATAAATTTTCCTTCTAAAGCATCTAACACGCCCGATATTTCTAATTCTCCACTGCTAATCAATTTTTGTTTTATATTATTTTTTAGTTCCTCAAGCACTTTACCAGTTTTGGGAAAGTTTCCTTTTGGGTCATAGCGACCAGAAACAAGCTCAAGCGCTAAGGATTCAAGACGCTCACGGGTATCATCACATGTTCGCCAAATTTTATTTTTAAAAACCGTCGATAAAATCTTTGGCCTAGGCCCTGTCCACTCTTCAGCAGGCTCCATGTCTAGAGGGTCAAACTCGCCTAACTTTAAGTCACTTACCAATGTTCTTAAAATAGAGTGTTGTGAGACTTCATTCTCCCCTCTTGGAACTCTAACTAGAGCCAAAAGTAAATTATCTAGCAATTTTCCCTTCGGGGTTTTGCCGAAAACATGAAGCCCATCGCGAATCTGCATATCCTTTAGGTCACAGATATACGCATCAAGCCGTTTGAGTCTTTCACCAGATAGCTCATCATCTCCTAGACCAGAATCCTTGAGAATATTGCATTGCTCAGCTGTTTCGAAAATTTCCTTCTCAAGAATTGGCATTCTACTAGGGTCAACTTGAAATGCTTGATAATACTCATCTATCAAACTTTCTAATTGGATCATCGGACCATATGACTCGGCTCGGGTTAAAGGTGGAACCAAGTGGTCAATTATAACAGCTTCAGACCGTCTTTTAGCCTGCGTTCCTTCACCTGGATCATTGACTATGAACGGATAAATATTTGGTAATCCCTTCAGGATTGCCTCTGGGTAACACGTTTCGCTGAGAGCTATTGATTTACCGGGTAACCATTCCAAATTTCCGTGCTTGCCGAGATGTATTACTGCTTCACATTTAAATGAATTCCTGAGCCATATATAAAATGCCAAATAACCATGAGGTGGAACTAATGCGGGGTCGTGGTATGTTTCCTTTGGATCAATGTTGTACCCGCGGGCTGGTTGTATACCTAAAACAACATTGCCGAGAATGCATACTGGCAGAACAAAATGTTCGCCCTTAACGAAAGGATCCTTGATCGGTGCGCCCCACTTTTCATTTATTTCCGTCTGAATTTTTTTAGGCAATAACTTAAAAAAGAATTGATAATCTTTTAGGCTAAAAGTAGCTTCGCCCTCTTTTGGGTCACTTGCAAAAATATTATTTGTTGGCCCTTTTCTGATCATTTTCATAAGTGACGCACTGTTTTTCGGAATATCTCTAATTAAGTAACCTCTTTTTTTTAATGATTTAAGGATCGAAACAGCACTCGCGGGGGTATCAAGCCCTACTCCATTTCCAATTCGGCTGTCCTTATTGGGGTAGTTGCTGAGAATGATAGCGAGTCGTTTCTTGTCGGTTGGTATATCCCTTAATTTTATCCAGCTATTAATTAAATTCACTACAAATGAAATTCGATCTGGAACAGGTTCATACGTCACTATAGAACATTGCGTTTTCCGATCGTATTCGGCGCTTGATTTAAATGAAACTGCACGAGAAATAAGTCGACCGTCGACTTCTGGCAATGCTACGTTCATTGCGATATCCCTCGGGCTCAGGCCAGTCGGTGATGCCAGCCAGGTCTCTTTCTCGCTGCTTGACAAGATGAGCTGGAAAACTGGGCAATCCGTTTTTCTGAACGGTCCAGCCTTTTCGGGACTTTCTGTGGAAGAGATTGCGAAGGCCGTAGTATTCAGCACTACAGAAATATCAAGCTTTTCAGTTAATTCTCTAATAAACGCATCAGAATATTGATCTTTTAAGCTAGAGACATAAACTGGAAGAGGGTTAATGCCTTGTTGCAGTAATCTTTTTATTAAGGCATCGATAGGCTTTAAATTACCTGACGTAACTAAAGCTCGATAAAAAGTTATCAATGCTATTTTATTGCCATCAATCCAAGACTCTTTAAGCTCTTCCAAGCGAGGGTATTGTAATAAGGGCCAATATAATCCTGCTTTAAGGAGTGGGGCTGGCTCCTTCCATGAAACCTCGCGTCCTAGCAAATAGCTGGCGTATTTTATTAAATTGAGAGCGTTATCAACCCCACCATTAATGAAATAGGCCCAAATACGGTCTACAGCATCTTTGGAAATAGTCGAATAGGACATAAGTTGCGTATCGCTTTTGTCGTCGCCAGGGACCACAGCAAGCTTAGCGCCAACCTGAATAACTTTATTTCTGATTTGCTCAAGACCATAAGCCCAATAACTTACACCACCTATCACTCTAATTATAACTAGCTTTGCTGAGCATATAATTTGTTCACAATAAATATCGACCGAGAAATTATGACTTAATTTAGTTAAATTAGCTAAGCGAAGGCTTGGTGATGTTGGGTCAGTTTTTAAATTTGCTCTCACCAAACAGTTCAGGTCGCTATCTGCGGCTGATAATATAACTATATCACCGGCGGTCTGTTTTAAATCAACCGCCTCAGCAACATCACTCATTGTATCGGTGGGGCCGGATAGTATGTGCATGACTTTATTCTTTTAGAATGACAGTATTTTGCCTATCTCATTCTTGTCCATATCCGCAAATCCAATTATGACAAGCCGTGAATATCGCGCCTCACCTGCTTTCCAAGCCCTATCAAAATATCTTTCGACCCTATGTCCGACAACTTGAACCGCTAAGCGCATTGATTTATCTTTAAGCGCTATAAAGCCTTTCATACGAAGAACATTGTGATTTTGAATAACTAATCTAAGTTGGGCATCAAGATTTTCGGGACTTTCCAGTTCGCCGAACTCCAGGGCAAAGCTATCAAAGTCGTCGTGGTCATGTCCATGTTCTCCATCATGGTGCGAACGTCTATTCTCAACGTCCAGCTCGGCTTCCGCCCCTAATCCCAAAAGAATTGCAGAGTCTACCTTTCCAAAACTAGTCTTGATACTCTTAATGTTTGTACGCTGGCATTCTAAAACTTTTGCTTCTATGCCTTTCCAGGCCTTTTCATTAACTAATTCCGACTTGTTTAGCACAATTATATCTGCACACTGGACCTGTTCTTCGAATAGCTCTTCCAACGGCGTTTCATGATCCAGCAATTCATCAGCTTCTCTTTGTGCTTGCACAGCAGCTGGATTATTCGCAAAAACACCATCTGCCACAGCCGCCGCGTCCACCACCGCGACTACGCCGTCAACAGTTGCCCTTGTGTTAACTTCCGGCCATTCAAATGCTTGCAAAAGTGGTTTGGGTAATGCCAACCCTGAAGTTTCGATTATAATATGATCCGGAGGGTCACTTCTATCTAACAATGACCTCATTGTTGGCAAAAAATCATCCGCTACTGTGCAACATATGCAACCATTAGCTAGTTCAACAATATCTCCAACAGAACAACCTTCGATTTCGCAACCCAATATCAATTCCTTATCAACACCCAAGTCACCAAATTCGTTTATAATTAAGGCGATTTTTTTACCATCAGCTGTAGCTAAAAGATTTTGTATTAGGCTGGTTTTCCCCGCGCCTAAAAATCCAGTCACAACAGTTGCTGGAATTTTTTTCAATTTTTGATCATTTGTATTTTGTAGCATGGCTCACTCCCGTTGATTTGACATCATAACTCGTCACCAAACGGGACTACCGCAATCCAATTTCACCCCGAATTAGATTTAGCAACGATGTCTCGGGCAGGTCTCCTGGCTTGTGGGTCAACGCGAGTGGCTCTTCCTTCCCGGCGATTTATAAAAAAGGTCGCCAGTGGTTAAACAGAGTCCTTACTAACCACATACAGTTGCGGGGGCAGCCGCGGTTTACTAAGAATAGAACCTTCTTACGTCACCGCGTTCCCTTTTAATCTAGTTAAAGAACCTTAGACCATTTAAATAAAATGTTAAGTTACCGAAGAGTCAAGTATTTGCACGTTTCAACAACCCTCGTGATTGCAACTAAGTTGCAATTTCATGAAGTAGCTTGCTATATTCAAGCAATTATTTTTAACGGTAGCCTATGCGCAATAAGCGCGTAACTATGGCGATATTAGTTTATCGCTACAATGCAATTGGCCAACCTGCAACTTTTTTCAGTTAATCACTTTCAGAAAAAACATGACAGAAAAATTAATATTTAGGCCAACAAGAGAAAAAAACACCTCACTTTTACGAATATTTAGAACTGAGCAAACATGGCCTAAAACGTCAGTGCTATTTAGCCTATTTGTATTGTTGCCGGTGGCTGGCCTTATTTGGGCAGCTCTTGGAACGGATGAAAATATTTGGCAGCATTTGTTAGACTCTGTGCTGCCAAATTATATCGTTAATTCACTGATACTTATGACTGGCGTTGGCCTTGGAGTGACTCTTATTGGTACTTGTACAGCGTGGTTAATAGCAAACTGTCGCTTCCCAGGACATAAACTTTTTGGCTGGATGCTCATTTTACCATTAGCCATGCCAGCATACGTAATGGCCTATGTATATACAGATTTTTTAGAGTATTCTGGCCCATTGCAAACTGCACTTCGCCTAACATTTTCCTGGGAAAATAGCACTGAATATTGGTTCCCAGAAATTCGAAGTCATGGAGGAGCAATAGTGCTATTAAGCTTGGTCCTTTATCCATATGTTTATGCATTGGCCAGAGCTGCCTTTTCCGAGCAGGCTATTTCACTGTCGGAGGCAGGACGCATGCTGGGGCACAGTCCAACGAAAGTTTTTTTTTCGGTATCGCTCCCACTTGCTCGCCCCGCAATTGTTGTTGGAGTAACCCTTGCTCTAATGGAAACCCTCAGTGATTTTGGGACCGTTGATTATTTTGCCGTAAGAACCCTGACAACTGGAATTTTTGATGTTTGGTTTGGAATGGAAAATCAGAGTGGAGCATCACAAATTGCTCTGGTACTTTTAACTTTTATCATTTTACTGGTTTGGCTTGAAAGAACATCTCGTAAAAAACAAAAAGTTCATAACACTTCTCGAATGAGTAACGTATTAAGGTTTCAACTGAATGGTTGGAAATCCGCATTAGCTATTACTTGTTGCAGTATGCCCATATTGTTTGGTTTTTTACTTCCTGCAATTATACTAGCGACATACTCCTCATACAGTTTTAATCTATTCAACTATGCAGACTATTTGACATATACAGGGAACACATTATTCCTTGCCGTCGGCAGCGCAGTATTATGCATGATACTTGGGATTTTTATCGGTTACAGCCAGAGATTAAGTTCACATTGGATCGTGAAACTTGCAACACGAATTTCTACAATTGGTTATGCAATACCAGGAGCAGCACTTGCTATTGGTTTAATAATTTCTTTCGGCGCAATGAACGAAATTATAATTACAGTATCCGACCACTTTTTTTTATCTGCACAATCTTTCTTCTTAAGTGGTGGGGTCGTTGCTCTATTCGTTGGTTATACTATTCGTTTTCTGGCTATAAGTGTTGGATCCGTTGAGAGTGGCCTCGAAAAAATAACACCTAATATGGATATGGCCTCTAGGACCCTTGGGAGTGGTCCTTTTTCAACTTTGTGTCGAATTCACTTTCCTCTTCTGAGGCCTGCTTTATTAGCGGGCTCTATTCTAGTTTTTGTTGACACTATGAAGGAATTACCTGCAACCCTGATACTCCGTCCATTTAGTTTTGAAACCTTAGCAACATTTGTATACCAGTACGCGTCCGATGAGCTTTTAGTAGAATGCGCTCCAGCTGCCCTAACGATAGTTCTCGCCGGTATACTACCAGTTATTCTATTGAATGCAGCCATTGATAAAAAAAGCTAGCCGTCAGCATTAATGCTAGCGGCGGCCTTGGTGGGCAACCTGATTTCTGCTTCTCGATCCTGACCTTCTATTACTCCCATCGTCTTCGTCAA
>PCAV01000081.1 GCA_002730675.1 Rhodospirillaceae bacterium
TACTATCGTAACGAATAATACCAAACCCCTGAGCCAAGAGGTGTTCGATTTGCAAATCCCACATATTCAAAGTAGAGGCTAGAGAGTTTGAAAACATAATTGTTTTATCAGAAATATCACCGTCAATTTGATAGTGTATATCTATTCCATTCACCGCATGCTTTGCCATTTGTCGACTCTCCGAAAATATTGAACCAAATATACTATCATTCTTTGCGAGGTTATTTTAACCATTATAAAAAACCCTGCCATGATCTCGTAGCCACACCCTACATAGGTGACGTTTTTTGTCTTTATTAGGCCAGTCTTCAAAGCTGGTCCTTTTGTGACCTATGACCCTATTATTTAAAAACTGAATTTGACCCGCTTCAAATTGGAATTCTTTATACATCTTGGGATCATTAATAAAATCGAAAAAAGCTGCAAGTGCCTCTTCACCTTGATCGTCAATACTTTCACCCCGAAGCGCATAGCCTTGATAAATAAGATTTCGTGATACTCTGATGCGTAAGCTTTTCCCATTACAATTCAGGATAGGGTTTTCGAGAGTTACTGGATCCAGTTCTGAATGCTCTTTTTGCCTATCGAATACGAAAGGTCGATACAGGCGTTGGATGTTTGTTTTGTTACTAGTTTCCATTCTTTCCAGCACTGTTTTCATATTCACCACGCGGCTTAAACCACCACTCATTGAAGGCTGGAGACAGAGAAGTCCAACAATGTTAGGCGGGCAAATATTATACGAGTTATCCGTATGGAAGCTTTGTTCTTCATTAGTGACATCCGGGCGGACACCATTTCCAGATGGTCGTCCTAAGTCTGTGACGGAATATAGCATCCTACCATCACACCATTTTTGAGCGACGGGCCTACCAAGCATTTGGGATAACAACCAGTATATAGATTTTGCTTCGTTGTCTGTCATGTCCTCAAGCGGCAGCCTATCAAGCAAACAAAATCCAAAACCATTTTCCAAACAATCAAAAACAGTATTTATTAGCTCTTTACACTTGGGCATATGAAAATTGCTTGGACGAAGCATCAACAAGGGAAGCGGATTATCGCGAATCAAACTTAAAGCGTTCCCTATCTCGCTTAAGCAAGCTTCATTTAAAGTAAACAAACCATCCATCGGATTAAGCTCAGATCCTATCCACGTCTTCACAGGCACAAATTTCCTTCCCCTCTATAAATTGAACTTTCCTAAACCGAAATTTAGACTAATCCGCCATTAACATGAATAACCTGGCCGGTGATATAGGATGCTTCGCTAGACGCGCAGAACGCTACGGCACTTGCTATTTCTTCTGGTTCTGCAACGCGGCCCATGGGCACCTCAGCTATCAGCTTGTTTAGTATTTCCGGACTTATTGCAACATGCGCCTTTTGATCCTTTCTAACAAAACCCGGCGCTATCAAATTAACCGTAATCCCGCTAGGTGCAAGTTGAAGCGCAAGTGCCTTAGCTGTAATTTCCATAGAAGCTTTAGCAGCAGCAGTAGCAGCAAACGGGGTCACTTTTGTTCTCCATACGTGGGGACCAAAAGCACTTATGCCGACGATACGACCACAATTAGATTTTTTCAAGTGCGGTATTGCGGCAGTGGCTAGTTCAAAGAAGCTCCTAGCAATTGTAGCGTGTGCCGTTTCAAACTCTTCATCTGAAATATCTGTAATTGGGGTCTTTAAGGCATAACCCGCGTTAGCAACAAGGACATCCAACCCACCTAAAACATCGATTGCCCGCTGAATCAAGAAACGTGCTGCCCCCTTAACTGCGAGGTCAGCAAATTCTGCATTGCCTCTGCCCCCGTTTTTTTCTATATCCCGTATCGTTTTTTCTAATCCTGCTTTATTAGCCCGAGTATGCACAACAATATGAGAGTCCCTGTCAGACATTCGNCGGCAAATAGCAGCCCCTATCCCCGAGGCTCCACCCGTTACGAGTATTTTTTTTGCTTGTTCTATCATAAAGCCAACAAGGTTTTGCCATTTGCTCCTATTTTGAAACAATTAGCATAGCTCGTGCCTGAAAGGGTTGTCAAAACTAGCGGCAGCTCCTCTCGGNAGCAAGCTCTGCCGANGGTTTTCTAAGAGTTTTAACTTTGGTTTATTTCGTTAGAGCAAATGATCAATGATTTTTTGCCTTAATCATTGCCGCTAAAATCTGCTCTCGCTCCTCTATGTTTTTTCTGATTTTTTCCGCTGAATCACCCTCTGAACGAGACGCTTCATCTNTCAAAGACTCTATTTGCTTTTCGTATTTGTCCGTATCAATATCGTCAACAGGGATAACCTCTTCAGCCAACACGGTGCAACGCTCCTCTGTGACCTCAGCAAAGCCATTTACGACGAAAAGACTGTCGGTAACGTTGTCACCTTCGTATACGTTAATAACTCCAGGGGCCAACGTTGAGAGCATAGANGNATGCCGAGGCAGGACCCCAAAAAANCCCTCTGNNCCNGGNACAACAACCATCGAGACATTCTTAGACATAACCAATTTTTCAGGTGAAACTAATTCAAAAAGTGTGGTGTCAGCCATTATCGATAATCCTAGTTTACTTTCCGATCTCTAAGCCGCTTCCTGCTCCATCTGCTTGGCCTTTTCAATNGCTTCATCTATCGTACCAACCATGTAGAAAGCCGCTTCTGGTAAGTCGTCATGCTTTCCTTCCACAATTTCCTTAAACCCTCTGATGGTTTCTTCCAATGGAACTAGGACGCCGGGAGTTCCCGTAAAAATCTCTGCTACAAAGAATGGTTGTGATAGAAANCGCTGAATTTTTCTAGCTCTGTCAACGACCAANCTATCTTCTTCTGACAACTCNTCCATACCCAGTATAGCTATAATATCCTGTAACGACTTATAGGTTTGAAGAACTTCCTGCACCTGCCGTGCGACAGCGTAGTGTTCTTCACCTAAAATACGAGGGTCTAGCATTCTAGAAGTAGAATCTAGAGGGTCGACCGCTGGATAAATTCCCAGTTCTGCTATCTGCCGGCTAAGAACAGTTGTAGCATCAAGGTGCGAAAACGAAGTAGCTGGGGCTGGGTCAGTCAAATCATCGGCCGGCACATAAATTGCCTGCACCGAAGTAATGGAACCTTTGTTNGTAGATGTTATTCTTTCTTGAAGCGTACCCATATCTGTNGCTAANGTCGGCTGATATCCGACCGCCGANGGAATTCGTCCCAGCAATGCCGAAACCTCGGAACCTGCCTGGGTGAATCTAAAAATATTATCAACAAAGAACAGAACGTCCTGCCCTTCTTCATCTCGGAAGTATTCAGCGAGTGTTAAACCCGTTAGAGCAACTCGCGCTCTCGCTCCAGGAGGCTCATTCATTTGCCCNTAAACTAGTGCAGCTTTTGAGCCCTCTTCTCCGTTCTCTTTAATAACACCTGACTCTACCATTTCATGATACAGGTCATTACCTTCCCTAGTGCGCTCCCCCACGCCTGCGAAAACGGAGTATCCGCCATGTGCTTTTGCGATGTTATTAATTAATTCCATTATGATAACGGTCTTTCCAACACCGGCACCACCGAAGAGGCCGATTTTTCCTCCCTTGGCATAAGGAGCAAGAAGGTCCACCACTTTTATACCAGTCACCAAAATCTCCGCCTCTGTGGACTGGTCAACATAAGCGGGGGCGGGTCTGTGTATTGGGTATGCCATTTTGGATTTTATAGGCTTACCCTCATCAATTGTCTCACCNATTACATTTATTAACCTACCGAGTGTNTCCGGTCCTACCGGAACCTTTATCGCNTCACCTGTATCANTAACTTCGCTTCCCCTAACGAGCCCTTCGGTACTATCCATAGCGATAGTTCGAACCATATTTTCGCCTAAATGCTGCGCCACCTCTAGAACAAGCCGCGTATCACCATTTTGAGTATGCAGAGCATTTANNATTGGNGGCAGATCACCTTCAAACTGAACGTCCACGACTGCACCAATAACCTGTGTGATTTTACCGGTTGCATTAGTACTCATTGATTACTCCCATCTATATTTAAGGTAACAAAGGCATTCCAAAACGTTTTGGTCATAAAGCCTCAGCACCAGATATTATCTCTATAAGTTCTTTAGTAATGAAAGCTTGTCTTGTTCTGTTATANGTCAAAGTTAACTTGTCTATCATATCACCNGCATTGCGGGTTGCGCTATCCATCGCCGTCATTCTCGCCCCATGTTCACTCGCTGTATTTTCCAATAACGCGGANAANACNTGCGTAGATACATTCCTTGGTAACAATTCTGCTAATATCTGTTCTTCATCAGGNTCATATTCNTAGGCCCCTAATGATGGAGCAGCATGAGCCTCTTCCGGAACACTTGCTGGAATAATCTGCTGTTCAGTAACAATCTGAGTCATAGCAGATTGGAATTTATTATAAATAAGTGAGCAAACATCGAATTCGCCCGCCTCAAACATCTGGATTAATCGCGCGCCAATATCAGACGCCGCCGCAAACTCGATAGCGCCTCTCGTAATGCCTTCCATTGCATCTGTTATTAAGTCGCTAGCATCTCGTCGCAACTGGTCCGCCCCTTTCTTTCCAACGCATAGAAGCTTTACTGACTTCCCATTTTCTTGGAGTTCCACTATCCGTCTGCGCGTTGCTCTTACGATACTTGAGTTAAAACCACCGCAAAGACCTCTATCTGCAGTCATGACTACGAGCAAAAACTTCTCTTCTGAGCCAGTTCCAGCCAATAGTGCTGGCCCACCAATACTGCTCATTTTTCCTGCCAATGCAGCAATCATGCGGTCCATTCGCTGCGAATATGGTCTGGCTTCCTCTGCTTGCTCTTGAGCTCGGCGAAGCTTGGCTGCCGCTACCATCTTCATTGCAGAGGTAATCTTCTGCGTCGACTGAACGCTATTAATTCTGACCTTTAGATCCTTAAGATTTGGCATACTGCATTAGTTCCCAGTATAAGCTCCGCCCATTCGGTTTATGCAAACTTCTTGGCGTAAGCGTCTACAAAGTCGGTTAAAGCTTTGTCCGTATCATCACTAAGTTCTTGCTTGTCTCTTATAGATGCAAGAATGGAAGCGCCGCTGGCACGAACCTCAGATAAGAGCCCTTGTTCAAATCTAGTAACGTCGTTGACTGCAATCTCGTCGAGGTATCCACGAACCCCAGCGAAAATTGATACCACCTGCTCTTCTACAGTAAGTGGCGCATACTGCCCCTGTTTTAACAGCTCGGTCAACCGAACGCCCCTCGCTAGCAATCTCTGAGTTACTGGATCCAGATCGGAGGCGAATTGAGCAAAAGCGGCCATCTCTCGGTACTGGGCAAGCTCCAGTTTAATCCTACCAGCCACTTGTTTCATTGCTTTTATCTGCGCCGCTGAACCAACCCGGCTCACTGATAGGCCAACATTAACCGCAGGCCTTATCCCTCTATAGAAAAGCTCGGTTTCAAGGAAAATTTGCCCATCTGTTATAGAAATTACGTTAGTCGGGATATACGCAGACACATCTCCTGCCTGTGTTTCAATCACCGGCAACGCAGTAAGTGAACCAGCGCCGTTTTCATCGTTCATTTTGGCTGCGCGTTCTAATAATCGCGAATGAATATAAAATACATCACCAGGATATGCTTCGCGTCCTGGTGGTCTTCTAAGAAGTAAAGACATTTGCCTGTATGCGACTGCCTGCTTTGATAGGTCGTCGTAAACTATAAGCGCATGCATGCCGTTATCTCGGAAATACTCCCCCATAGTGCAACCCGCGTAAGGAGCTAAAAACTGCATTGGTGCGGGCTCAGAAGCTGTTGAAGCGATAACTATAGAGTATTCCATTGCTCCGTAATCTTCTAACGTTTTAACTATTTGTGCGACGGTAGACCGCTTTTGCCCAACTGCGACATAAATGCAAAACAGCTTCTTAGAGTCGTCATCGCCAGCAGCATCATTAACTGATTTTTGGTTAATGAAAGCATCGATTGCGATAGCAGTTTTCCCAGTTTGCCTGTCACCAATAATAAGCTCACGTTGACCACGACCTACAGGGATCAAACTATCAATCGCTTTCAGTCCGGTTTGCATCGGCTCGTGAACACCCTTACGAGGCATGATCCCCGGGGCTTTAACCTCCACACGACCTCTTTGCTTTGCTTCTATAGGGCCTTTACCATCTATAGGGTTTCCAAGAGGATCTACAACCCGACCTAACAGTTCTTTACCGACAGGAACGTCAACGATGCTTCCAGTTCGTTTAACTGTATCACCTTCTTTAATTTCCCTATCGTCACCAAATATGACAATACCGACATTATCAGTCTCAAGGTTGAGGGCCATGCCTTGTACGCCATTTGGAAACTCCAACATCTCACCAGCTTGAACGTCATCAAGACCATAAACCCTTGCGATCCCATCACCAACAGATAGCACTTGCCCAACTTCAGCAACCTCCGCTTCTGTTCCAAAATTTTCAATCTGATCTTTTAAAATTGATGAAATTTCTGCTGCTCTGATATCCATCAGTTCATACCCTTCATGGCAATTTGTAATCTTTGTAACTTAGAACGAATCGAACTATCTATCATGCGTGACCCCACCCTTACAATTAGGCCACCAATTAATGACGTGTCGACTGTAAGATCGATGGACACTTTTTGGCCAAGGGCCTTATTGAGTGAACCTGCCAAATCCTTTAATTGCTTGGTACTAAGCTCAACTGCCGAAATAACTGTTGCTTTTATCTCGCCTCTACGCTCTGCCAACTCAGACATAAACACGTCTATTATGTCAGCAATGACAAAAATACGGCGGTTCATTACGACTGCGCCAATGAATTTTTTCGTCAACGGCTTGGCGTTAGCGTTTTCAAGTATTGCCATAAGGCCACTGTTTTGGTCTGACCTGCTAATAATAGGTGATCGGATGAGGCGGTTTAAATCATCGCTTTCCATCATTAGCTGGCGAAACTTTACCAAATCTTCTGCAATAGCGTCGAGGACGCGGTCTTTATCTGCTAGTTCATATAAGGCCGACGCATACCTTCCCGCTAAACTTTGTGAATTGGAAACCACTCCGAGATGACCCTTCTTAGCTACATTAATCAAGTGTGATATAAATGTTTNACAGACTTNAACTGGCGTTTCCTAGCACACAGATCANATGCACGCAAGCGGTTGCTGACACAGAAACNTAACAACCCTAGACGTGTTGTGATNGAACCCTTTTCTGAATGCTTTTTTTTATCATGTTTTTAGCCNTTTGATGNCATTAAATGGAGATTTAAGCGAAACTTTGAGGATCAATGTCTATTTCTACTTTTACTGACCCACGTATTTTNAAACCACCAAGCCAATCCGATATCATTTTTTGAACATTGAGGTCCTTGTCGGCTTTTACGAGCAACCTCCGACGATGCCTCCCTCTCAAAAACGCAAGCGCAGCAGGCGCAGGTCCTAAAATTTGTGCCCTCGGTGTGGAAGGAGCAGATGCGGCTAATAGCCTTGCAATCTGGTCTGATTCTGCCTCTTTTTTTGAACTGATA
Source organism: Rhodospirillaceae bacterium (assembly GCA_002730675.1). Lineage (GTDB taxonomy): Bacteria > Pseudomonadota > Alphaproteobacteria > Thalassobaculales > Thalassobaculaceae. The sequence goes on from PCAV01000081.1 coordinate 7,527, forward strand.
ATCAAAGAGACCAGCCTTCCAAACGGCGGCATCTTCGCTTCACATCTAGCCTGTTTTTCTAGCTTTAAAAAGCTTTCCCTATCCCAGGTTGAAAGTGCTTGCATCAACGGATTGTCTGGCTGTCGTGTTTGCAACCATACCTTTCCTACCCTTTCTTCCCTTCCCGCTCTTCCTGCTACTTGATGCAGCATTTGATATGTCCTCTCCGCCGCACGCAAATCACCGCCTGCCAAACCTAAATCTGCATCCAGCACACCAACGCAGGTGATTAAAGGAAAATGGTGACCTTTTGATATCACCTGGGTCCCTATGATAATTTCTATCTCGCGTTGTTTAACCATTTGGAGGAAATTAATTAATGCTGGCCCATTCGAAAGGGTATCACTAGAGGCAATTCCCGTCCGCGCATCTGGAAATAATTGATTAACCTCTTCTTCTATTCTTTCAACCCCCGGCCCTGCGGCTATTAGAGACTCCTCAGCGTCGCATTCAGGACAAAAAGTCGGCACTTTTATATTGTATCCGCAATGGTGGCATTGCAGACGAGACTTCGATCTATGTTCCACCAACCAAGCCGAGCAGCTTGGACATTCATTTCTGTGCCCACAAACCTTACAAATATTTAAGGGTGCGTATCCTCGTCTGTTTAGAAAAAGTAAAACCTGTTCGTCGCGTTCGATCGTTGCTTGGATTGCCTTTTGAAGCATAGGCGATATCCATGAACCATTCCGGTTCTCGCTACTTCTAATATCTATCAATTCTACTTTTGGCAAAGTTGCTTGCCCATATCTTTGGGATAATAACACTTTTCTAAATCGGCCTGTTTCTGCATTATGCAAGGTTTCAAGAGACGGTGTTGCCGACGCCAGAATAATTGGGATGTCAGTGCATTTGGCTCGCAGAATCGACATATCCCTTGCGTGATACCTTGAGCCCTCCATTTGCTTAAAGGCAGACTCATGCTCCTCATCCACCACCAAAAGGCCTAGGTTAGGGAATGGCAAAAACAATGCAGAGCGGGCTCCAACTAGAACATTTACATTGCCTTTCAAAATAGCGCGCCATATTCGCCGCCTTTTTTTTGTTGGCAACTCCGAGTGCCACTCAACCGGAGCAGCGCCAAACCGCTTAGAGAATCTCTCAATAAATGGGCGAGCTAGAGCTATTTCAGGAACTAAAATCAGGATTTGAAGCCCTTTACGCAAAACCTCCGCTATTACTTCAAAATAAACCTCCGTTTTTCCGGAACCGGTAACCCCATCGATAAGTGAAACAGAGAATTTATTCTCTCGCGTCACGTTGATAAGGCTTTTTGCTGCCCTTGCTTGTTCATCGTTTAGCTTAATCAAATTTTCATCCAAACCACTAAACGAATGAGGAGTAAAATTATCCTCAACAAACTGTTTTTGGATGACCTCACACGCAAGCAAACCCTTCATTACCGCGCTCCCTACTCCTGTATTAGCCGCAATTTGCGCTGACGTTTGGGGCCCATTTTTCGCTAACGAATCCAAGACAAGTTTTCGTGAAGGAGTAATCCTAAAATTCTTTAGGTAGCTAGTTTCTGATTGATGAAATAACTCAATCTTGTCAGAAGATTTAAAAATCTCAGGCACGTTAAGAACCATTTTTAAGACGGCACCAAGTGGGATCATATTGTAACTCGCGACACGCGCAATAAAATCTAGCATCGCAACCGGTAATCTATGTTCGCCGTATTTATCANAGACAAACTTTAATTTTCGNNTTGCNACATCCGACTCAACGCTAGCAACTACNACNCCNATGCACATCCTGTTTACAAATGGAACTTGNACTATATCACCAATTTTAAGATCCATACCATTTGANAGATANTCATATGGTTGANNCACAGGCCTTGCTATNAATACACTAACGCGCCCCGCNGCTTTAATCCGATCTGAGATGATCGCCTGTTTTTCCATATTCTCTGCCAATAGGTAATGCAACGAATAAGTATATTTATCTACTAGTTACTATCGCTTTTTTGAGTTCACAAGAGAGAACTCTGCTTTCTAACGATTTTTCCAAGAAGGTAGCCATCAATCCACCATTTTGGTAACATCGTTGCGTTTTAAACTATTGCAAATAGAGGTCCCCATGAAATTTTTTCTTGATACCGCGAATGTAGATGAGATTGCAGACTTGGCATCAACTGGTTTAGTTGACGGAATTACAACCAACCCATCTCTCATTGCAGCTTCAGGGAGAAATATGATCGAAGTCATCAGAGAAATAACGGGACTAGTAGATGGCCCGGTAAGTGCTGAGGTTACCGCAACGGATTACGACACGATGATCGCAGAAGGCAGGTTTCTTAGGGAAATCGCAAAAAATGTTGCTGTGAAAGTTCCACTCACTTTTGATGGGCTAAAGGCATGCAAAACACTAGCAGATGAAGGAACATCTGTTAACGTGACACTGTGTTTTTCCGCGGCTCAAGCGCTACTTGCTGCAAAGGCTGGGGCGACATTCATCTCGCCTTTTGCCGGTAGATTAGATGACATAGGCGGTATCGGCATGGAACTAATTTCGGACATTATAGAGATTTACTCAAATTACGATTTTAAAACAGAGGTGTTAGTTGCTTCTGTTCGGGGACCGCTTCACGTTGTCCAAGCTGCTAGGATAGGGGCGGATATAGCCACTGTTCCGGCAGCCGTAATCAAGGCATTGTACAAACATCCACTAACCGATAGAGGTCTGGAGGCATTCATTTCGGATTGGGAAAAAACAGGCCAGTCTATTTTGGAAAGATAACCTTGATAAGAGAGCAATCCTGACGTCACAAGCTTTTAGAAACAACGGGAAATGAACGTAAATGGTAAAACATTTTCAATCTGTTAGTAACTTAGCTGTGGATGAGCAGGTACGTGACGTTTTTAAAAGCTGGCATGATTGGCTGTTTAATGAGAGAAAATTATCAGGAAATACCCGAACAGCTTATCTCAACGATGTAGAGACCTTTTTTTCTTTCTTTTCGGAACACATAGGCTCAAACATTAGCATGGTAAGCTTACAACAGCTCACTATTACAGACTTAAGATCTTTTTTAGCCGACAGAAAACGATCTGGTCTCTCAAATACTTCAATGGCGAGAAATGTCTCAAGTATTCGAAGTTTTTTCTACTTTCTTAATAAATTTGACCACCTAAAAAATGAGGTCATAAACCTCTTAACATCGCCAAAAATCCCTCAAGCTATTCCAAAGGCTCTAGAACAAGATGAAGCTTTATCACTTCTTGAAACAGTCTCCCGTTCAGCTATACAGCCTTGGGTCAAGTCCCGCGATAAAGCTATTTTTGCACTGATGTATGGCTGCGGATTGCGGATTGGAGAAATAATTGCGCTAGACGGCTCCGATATTCCGTTATCAGACGCCATCATTGTGAATGGTAAAGGAAACAAGCAGCGATTAGTGCCGGTAATCCCTATCATTAGAGAAAGTGTTGCGGAATACATGTCGCTATGTCCGTTTACAATTTCAAAAGATGGGCCTGCTTTTTTTGGTGTAAGAGGCAACCGCCTAAACCCAGGTGTTATACAGAGATCTATGAGAGCGATTAGAGGAATTTTAGGACTTCCCGCTACTGCAACACCTCACTCTCTCCGTCACTCTTTTGGAACGCATTTACTGATAAATGGTGGTGATTTGCGATCGATCCAAGAACTCCTCGGCCATGCTTCGCTTTCAACGACTCAAAGATATACCGCGGTAGACACAAACTATCTCAAAGAAGTGCACCAAAAGTTTCATCCCAGAGCCGAATTGAAAGAATAAACTAAATAAAGCTTTAAGCCCTCAAAATTTCGATCATTTTATCCCCGATAACGGCTGGGGATTCGGCAACATGGATACCTGCCTCAGCGAGCGCTTGCATTTTTTCTTTGGCGCCCCCCTTTCCTCCCGCTATTATTGCTCCAGCGTGTCCCATACGCCTGCCGGGGGGCGCTGTCATTCCGGCTATAAAACCGACAATTGGCTTCGAGGTGTTTGAGCTTTTTAAAAAGTCGGCAGCTTCCTCCTCCGCAACCCCACCAATTTCCCCGATCATCACAATAGATTCGGTTTGAGGATCCGCTAAAAACATTTCGAGACATTCAATAAAGTTGGTCCCGTTGACTGGGTCTCCGCCTATACCTATGCATGTCGATTGGCCTAAACCAACGGCCGTAGTCTGTGCAACCGCTTCATATGTTAGCGTTCCCGATCGTGAAACTATTCCAACACTTCCAGCCTTATGAATGTGTCCAGGCATAATACCGATTTTGCAAGCTCCTGGCGTTATTACACCAGGACAGTTAGGTCCTATTAACCTAGTTTTGGAGCCAACTAATGCTCTTTTAACCCTAACCATGTCCAAAACCGGGATGCCCTCTGTTATACAAATCACTAAAGGTATTTCTGACTCAATTGCTTCTAGTATTGACTCAGCAGCATATTTGGGAGGGACATAGATGACCGATGCATCTGGGTCTGTTACCGACACTGCCTCAGCGACTGTATCGAAAACAGGCAAAGATAGATGGGTTTCTCCGCCTCTACCTGGCGTGACGCCTCCCACCATTTTAGTACCATACTTGATTGCTTGTTCAGAATGAAATGTTCCCTGTTTGCCGGTAAACCCCTGACAAATAACCTTAGTATTCTGGTCGACAAGAACGGACATCAACTCGAATTCCCGACAACGTCTACAATTTTTTGTGCTGCGCTTGATAGGTTATCTGCTAACAATATTGGGAGACCACTCTCTGCTAAAATGCTTTTCCCGTTTTCAACATTCGTACCCTCCAAGCGCACTACCAAGGGAACTTGTAGGTCTACTTCCTGAGCTGCTGAAACGACACCCTCAGCTATTATGTCACATCGCATGATCCCACCAAAAATGTTCACCAAAATACCGCTTACGTTCTCATCAGACATGATAATTTTAAATGCGGCTGCTACTCTTTCTTTTGTGGCACTTCCGCCCACATCGAGAAAATTTGCAGGGTGCCCCCCATGCAATTTAATAATGTCCATA
>PCAV01000082.1 GCA_002730675.1 Rhodospirillaceae bacterium
GTTTTTTGAGAGGCATTGGATAGACGCTCCCACGAGGCCCGGGAAAGCCTCTGGTGCATTTTCTCATCCAACCGTCCCCAGCTCAAATCCTTTCATTTTACTAAATTATCAGGGGAAGCTTCGAGACGTAATGACACTTGCACACGAGCTTGGACATGGAGTGCATCAGGTTCTAGCTTCCCGGCAAGGGTGTCTGATGGCGGACACTCCCCTTACATTGGCCGAAACAGCCTCAGTTTTTGGAGAGATGCTAACGTTTCAATCCCTTTTAGAACGAAATAAGACTGATCGTACTAAACGCAAAATTATGATCGCGTCAAAGGTAGAAGATATGTTGAACACGGTTGTCAGGCAGGTTGCTTTTCATGAATTTGAGAGCAGCATCCATGATAAAAGACGTTCCGGCGAATTGTCCCCAGAGGAGATCGGAGATATCTGGATGAATATACAGGAGAAAAGTTTAGGGCCAGCAATAAAGTTGAATGACGACTACAGGGTTTTTTGGACGTATATACCGCACTTCATTCATTCCCCTTTCTACGTTTACGCCTATGCGTTTGGAGATTGCTTAGTAAATTCTTTGTACGCTGTTTTTAAAGAGCAAAGTTCAGAATTCTCGGAAAAGTATATCGACATGCTCAAAGCCGGCGGTACTTTAAGACATAAGGAGTTACTTGCACCGTTTGATTTAGATGCATCCGATCCAAATTTCTGGAGAAAAGGACTATCGTTAATTGAGAGCCTTATAGACGAGTTGGATCAAGATTAGTTAATCTAGCCGCCGCCGTTTTCTAAATTTACACTTCCCTATTGTCATAAAAAGGTATTAGATCTCAATTTGGAAGAGGTACAACAGTTAAGAAAAGTACCGCCAAATTAACTTACAAGGACTTGTAGTTGTACGTCGTAATATTCGAAGTAGAGCCTTATGAAAGCGGTAAAGAAAAGCATTTAGATTTAGCCGCGCGACCCAGAAAAAACTGTCAAAAGTCGATGTTTTTATTTTGATAGAGCGTTTTCAAATTCTGAACGATCCCCAAAAAATATTGTCACTGTCGACTTGGAGAGATGAGGAATCAATAAGAGTTTGGAGACATTAACTCTAGCTCCAACCTACATAAAAAAAGGAAGAGCAGAACTTTTTGCCGGCTATCGGAGTAGAATAGCCCAAGTTGTTTGAGATTATTGCTCAGAAACTTCAACCTGGCAAAAATAGAAAAGAGGCAACTTTTATACTTTCCATCCCACAAAATTAACCTATTTTAGAGATCATGGAACAGGAAGATAAAAATTCGTTTTCGGGGCGTCTCAGACGTTACGCAAAAGTAACAGGCGCCGTCGGCGGTCTTGCAGCACGCGCAGCCGGCCAGCGGTACCTGGGTCTAGACTTGGGCAAGCAGCAAATGCCTTCCGAATTAAAAGCGGCACTAGGCAACTTAAAAGGCCCGGTGATGAAAGTAGCACAAATTTTAGCCACTATTCCTGACGCATTACCAGAGGAGTACGTTAAAGAATTACAACAACTCCAATCCAACGCTCCGAGCATGGGTAGACTGTTTGTAAAGCGGCGAATGACTGGCGAGTTGGGCAATGATTGGAAAAGTCGGTTTTCCTATTTTGACGAAAATTCAGTCGCAGCAGCATCACTTGGCCAAGTTCATAGGGCTAAAAGTTTGGATGGGACTGAACTGGCGTGCAAATTACAATACCCTGATATGAGCTCGGCGGTTGAAGCAGATTTGCGACAGTTGAGAATAGCCATGTCACTTTATGAGCGCTACGATAGCGCGATAAAAGCATCAGAAATCTACAAAGAACTGTCCGCTAGAATTCGCGAGGAACTAGACTACCTGCGCGAAGGACGTAATATGACTCTATACAAGATGATGCTGAAAAATGAACCGAACGTTAACGTTCCAAACTTTTTCGAAGATCTCTCCACCGAACGGCTGATCACAATGAGCTGGCTGAATGGGTCATCTCTGTTGAACTATATAGCAACAAACGAAAATCAAGAAGCCCGGAACCACGTCGCAATAAATATGTTCAGAGCGTGGTACATACCGTTCTATTTATATGGGATAATACATGGTGATCCCCACCTTGGTAATTATTCCATTACCGAACAAGGGAATGTGAACCTCATGGACTTTGGATGTATTCGCGTCTTCCCTTCAAGTTTTGTCAAAGGCGTAATCGACCTTTACCATGGCTTAAGAGATGACAACGAAGAATTAGCCATTGAAGCCTACAAGACCTGGGGCTTTGAAAACCTTGATATGGAAACAATAAATGTTTTGAATCAATGGGCCCGTTTCGTCTACGCACCTTTAATGGAAGACAAAATTAGAAGTATACAGGATACAAATAGTGGTGCTTATGGTCGAGAAGTTGTTCAGAAAGTACATCGCGAGCTGCGCCGTTTAAATGGCGTAAAACCACCTAGGGAGTTCGTACTTATGGATAGGGCCGCCATTGGCTTGGGCTCTGTTTTTTTACACTTAAAAGCCGAAGTAAACTGGTATAAAATCTTCCAAGATCTAATTAATGATTTCGACCCCCTTAAATTGGCTAAACGCCAAGAAGAAATTCTAATTGCAGCGTCGGTACCCAAACCTGAATAGGTTGCCTAAAATTCTAAACGTACCTGATAAACGTCACACAACTAGCCACACTTTGAATGCCCACACGTTATACATACATCGCATCCTTCCTGGCGGAATACCTCGAAGGAACCGCAACTGGGGCAAGACTTTCCTCTTCCCCTCTGAAAATCGAGGATGTTTTCACCACGTTCCAAGTTTTTAATAGAGGACCCCCCGCTCGACATAAAACCTATTTCAATCATATGCTTTTCAATCACTTCTCCTATTGCTGCTAGTAGCGAAGGGATATATCGACGCTCCATCCACGCGCCTCCTCTAGGATCAAACACCGCTTTTAACTCCTCCACCACGAAAGAGATCTCGCCCCCTCGCCTGAAGACAGCACTAATCATTCTTGTAAGTGCTACTGTCCACGCAAAGTGTTCCATGTTTTTTGAGTTAATAAATATTTCAAACGGCCGTCGTTTACCGTCTTGCATAATATCATTCATAGTGATGTATATTGCATGATCACTTTCCGGCCACTTGATTTTATAAGTTTTTCCATCTAGCTGCTCTGGTCTTTCTAAAGGGACAGGGGGGGTGTCACCAATACTTTTGTTGTCCTCACTTTTTTCTTTTGGAAGTAGTTCCTGATCACTCTTATGTTCATCCTTGTCTACAGACAACACAGAGCCCGTAATATCGTTTGGACGATAAGTGGTGCAACCTTTACATCCTAAGTCATATGCAGATTTATAAACTGCCTTGAAAGTTTCGAATTCTATATTTTCGGGGCAATTTATAGTTTTGGAAATCGAGCTATCGATATACTCCTGAACAGCTGCCTGCATCACTAAATGGTCGCTTGGTTGAAGCGTCTGTGTATCGACGAATGCTTGTGTTTTATCTCGACCTTTACCTTTTAATTCTTCAAATAGCGCAAGTGCATAGTCACTGACTGGCTCTATGAAGCTAGAACCATCAGATTGAAGAACTTTCCGGTTATATTTAAACGCGAAAACTGGCTCTAAACCTGACGAGACATTATTAGCTAGCAGAGATATTGTTCCCGTTGGCGCGATTGACGTAAGCAAAGCATTTCTTATTCCATAGTTATATATTCCAGCCCTCAAGTCCTTAGGGAGTTTTTTTACATTGTGGTTTTCTATGAATTTGTCTCTAATAAATAATGGGAATGAACCTTTTTCCTTTGCCAAGTCTATAGAGCACCTGTAAGCGCTATCCCTTAACACCCTCAACCAATTTCTTGTCAAATTCACCGCCTCTTCCGAACCATATCTGACACCGCACATTATAAGTGCATCGGCTAGACCTGTTATCCCAAGTCCTATCCGGCGCTTACTTACTGCTTCTTCCCTCTGCTGATCGATGGGGTATCTGGAAATATCGATAACATTATCCAACATTCGGACCGCCGTCTTCGTTAACTCCCTTAATGCCGTCAAGTCCAGTGAGGCGCCTTTCCCAAATGGCACATTGATCAATTTTGCAAGGTTTATCGAGCCTAGCAGGCAGGCACCATATGCGGGCAAGGGCTGCTCTCCGCATGGGTTTGTAGCAGAAATTTCTTCACAATAAGCCAAATTATTTTGCTTATTGATGCGATCTATAAAAATCACGCCCGGCTCAGCAAATTCATAAGTGGATTTCATAATCTTATTCCACAACTCAGTCGCCGCTATTGTCTTGTATACTCTTCCCTCGAACTTCAAATCCCAGTTTTTTCCTTCGGAGACGGCTTCCATAAATTTATCAGTTATCAGTACAGACAGGTTGAACATCCTAAGCCGGGACGGGTCGCTTTTTGCCTCCACGAAATCCTCTATATCTGGGTGATCACAACGCAAAGTAGCCATCATCGCGCCCCGGCGGGACCCTGCACTCATTATAGTTCGGCACATCGAGTCCCAAACATCCATAAAAGATAGTGGACCCGAAGCGTCGGCACCTACTCCGACTACCGGTGCGCCTTTTGGTCTAAGAGTGGAAAAGTTATAACCAATGCCACCGCCTTGTTGAAGGGTGAGGGCAGCTTCTTTGACTGCAGTAAATATTCCAGCCATGTCATCGGGAATATCTCCCATAACAAAGCAATTAAACAGCGTAACAGAACGCCCAGTTCCTGCTCCCGCAATTATTCTACCCGCTGGTAGAAATTTAAATTCTTTAAGCGCATCATAAAATTTTTGGTTCCATTTTTGTGGTTCTTTTTCAACTGAAGCTACCGTTTCCGCTACACGTCTCCATGTATCTTCAATACTTGAATCGATAGCGTTGCCATCCGCACCGAAGAACCTATATTTGCTGTTCCATATCCATTGTGAAATTTGTGAGTTAAGTTCCATTGATTCAGACCAAAATGACTTTTTGCTTTCTCGCCTTTATGACGCCGAAAAAATTTGTTGTTAAAACCGTGGTTTCAAGATGAGTGTTAGAAGTTGGTTACGGATAACAACAGTATGCACGCAGATTTGTCAAAATTAATTTGTGAAATTCCAAAAATAATAGAACGAACTTTTTAGAATGCGTTAGCCAGTGCGTGAGCCGAAATTCGCCATTGGAAACAGGATATTGAGTGATCTTTATATTAGGATTTTGCGATTTGAACTCCAAGTACGCTCTCTGCATATGGTAGTTACTTGTCACAAGAATAATAGATCTTAAGCTATTTTCACGAACCCATTGAAGACTTTCCTTAGCATTTCCTCTGGTGTCTTCAGCTGTATAGCCAAGCGTGATGCAACAACTAAAGAGCTTGTTACTCTTAAGTATTTTTCCTCCATCCAGCAAGTTCAAAAAATCTGACCTCGTTACTTTTTCATTAACCCCAGACACAAATAATAAAGCTGCTTTATGGTTTTCCAATAATGCGATCCCAACTTCCAGTCTTCTTGAGCCACCAGTCAATACAATTATAGCATCACTTTTTACAATATCACCGGGGGTTTGAATTGGGATTGACCTCAAGAAATTTGCAAAGCCGATAACCCATAAAAATACTAAAAGCAAAAAAAGTGTGGCCAATGAGCGTTGGGCAACTTTAAAATTAAAGAACGCGTTTTCCATTCATTCCCAAAATTATTAATTTTGCTTCCTAAGAAAGGTTAAAACCGAAACCCCGGCCACGATAATTCCCAGCAGAGGGTAAGAAACAGGGACTAACATAAAGATTGTCCAATCCCAAAGATTTATTTGCTTAAAAATATCTATCTCCCCATCACCAAAAAAGGCAACTCTAAGCAATCTATCTAAAATAAAAAATGTTCCCATGGCCAAAGCCGTCCCACAGGCACTAGAAAAACCTAGAACCTTAAGCACATGCTTTTGAAATGTTCTGGCTATAAAACCATTTTTAGCACCAATCAAATGCATTACTTGAATTGTTTCCCTGTTGATTGCCAGCCCTGCATGAACTGCAAAGATTATCGAGATCATAGCGACAAACAGTGTTAGACCAACTATTACCGAAAATAATTTTTTAGCTCCACTGAATGCCTTTGCGTCTGGTAAAAATAACTCCGCATGACTTTCTATAAATATGTCAGTCGATAAATTTTTAAGGGCATTATTGAGGTCGGGCAGAGAATTATTTCTTTTTAACCTTATTTCTATTAATGCGGGCAGTAGAATATTTTTCAAAATATCTTTATCTACCAATGGGTTGATTAATCTTTCAATGTCATTTTTTTCTAAAACTGTAAAACTTTCAATATCAGGAAATGCGCGCAAGATTTTCAATGTTTCATCTAGACGTGTAACACCATCATCGCTATCGATTATTTCTGCAGGTTTTGGGACATGAATTGTAACCAAGTCTCGCGTAGCGCTTCTCCACTTATCGAAAGATAATGTTGACACAGTACTAAAGAGGACTGCCAAAAGCGCCAAATAAATCATTGAAGACATTATCCAGCCTAAAAAAAAATTCGACCCCGCGAGCTTAAATATTCTCATAATATCACCTTTCCAAGGCCCGCCTTATCCATTTTTATATGAGTGACAACTATATTTCCTCTCGATGAGAAATCCCTAATCACTAAATGAAAGTTTTCTATCTTCAATCCGCAGGACTGGATAATCAAATTTTTGTAGTAAGTTTTCATTATGGGTTGCAATCAGAATATTGGTTCCAGTTCGATGCAACTCTTTAAAGAGATATAATAATCGGTCGGCTATGGTGTCATCAACGTTACCAGTTGGTTCATCCGCCAGTAAAAGTACTGGCCGAGCTATAACAGCTCTCGCTATTGCTACTCGCTGTTGCTGTCCTCCAGATAAGGATGTAGGTAGATCATCTAAGTGATCACCCAAACCTACCCATTCTAATAATTCCGGGACATGGCGTCGTATAATGGAACTTTTGGTGCCAAAAATCCTCAGCGGTAGCGCTACATTCTCTCGAACGGTCAAGTTATTTATCAGTCGAAAGTCCTGAAAAACTATTCCCATCCTGCGCCGTATTTCAGGGATTTCTTTTTTTGTAATTGATGAAATATCGCGGCCAAATAAATTTATCTTTCCTTTTGATGGGAAAATCCCCATGTAAATCGCTTTGAGCAACGATGATTTTCCCGCCCCACTTTTGCCAGTCAAGAAGTGAAAATTACCTTCGCCCAGGTCAAAACTTACATCAGTGAGAATAGCTTCTTTCCCCCGATACCTTATTTCGACATTTTCAAACCGAACCATATGTATAAAAATTCCTAACTATTCTTTTCTAATCTTTTCAAATAGAATATGAGGACAGACCTTAAACGTAATAGGAAAAAGATAAGCGATTTTATGATCATTACCTACTATTTTTCTTCTGGAAAATTTTCAAATTACTATTTACCCAAGGGTAACAAAAATTGGTTCTAAATTGACTTTCATCCAAGGACTATTTATTTAATGCGAATAGCTTGCCCTAATTGTTCAGCCTATTTCGATGTGCCAGAGGATGCTATCCCAGAGGAAGGGAGAAAGCTTCGGTGTAGTCAGTGCCAGCACAAATGGCGTCAGTTACCAATAGAGGAAAACAACGAACTCGCCTTCGAGGAAATAACGGAAGATTTACCTAACCCTCTAGAAACTGAAATTGAGCATTCAGGCAATATTCCCATTCCATCTTCCGAAGAAATTATTGAAACCTCTCGAAAAAGGCGACTGAATGTACCATGGGTGCCCATAACAATTTTTGCGGTGCTTATCCTTGTGATTTCTGCGGGGCTTAATTGGCGTATAGACGCCGTAAAACAATACCCCCCCATTGCAATCTTGTATGATGCTATCGGACTTCACGTTCCAGTTAAGGGTGAAAATCTTGTTTTAAAAAATATTGGTGCTTGGAGAAACAATGAACAATTCATGGAAATTTTGCTTGTCCAAGGAGAGATCTATAATCCAACAGAACTGGTGCAAGCAATTCCAATAATTCAAGGGACAGAAATAGACGCAACAGGACGCGAATTGCAAACTGAGTTCTTCACTCCAGAGGCAAAGACACTTCTACCCGATGAAACTATAAAATTTGAATTCCAAAAACCGTTCCCAGATGAGAAAACTGTAAAATTTCTAGTCACGTTTTCAGATCAAGACCGCGGCGGCGACTCAGGCTACTAATGTGAACAGTTGAAATATAAAAAGGGAAGGTGAATAGCGATTTTGCGTTACTCTCTTCGACTTTTTTATTATTCGTAGCGCCAAAAGATTACTTTAGCCAAGCGGCTAGCTTTTCATCTTGCATTATTTTTTCAAAAGTCTGACGCTCTCTTATGACAGAAAATACGTCATTACTAACCAAAACTTCTGGAATTAATGGTCGACTGTTGTAATTAGATGCCATTACAGCTCCATAAGCACCAGAACATGTTATAGCCAGAAGTTCATTTTGGCTAACCTCAGGCAACATTCGATCTTTTGCAAAATAATCACCACTCTCACAAATTGGCCCCACCACGTCACACAAGCTTTTTTGAGAAGATAGATTTTTTTCCGTTACTGGAACAATAGCATGAAATCCATCGTAGAGTGTGGGTCGAATAAGGTCATTCATTGCACCGTCCACGATCACAAANTTCTTCTGCTCACCTTGTTTAATATAAATCACCCGAGTAATCAGTATTCCTGCTTCACCAACTAAATATCGACCTGGTTCAATACTCAGCTTACAATCCAAATTCCCTACCGTCTCCGAGATGATTTGGTTATAAGCATACAAATCGGCAATGTTTTCATCTGAATACGGAATACCCAAGCCACCACCCAAATCCAGATGCGAAATTTCATGACCTGTTGATCTAAGGTACCGTGCCATTTCCGCGATTTTTTTATAGGCCGCTTTATATGGAGATAGTTCTAAAAGTTGAGATCCTATGTGAACTGCCANACTTTTCATNNATACATTNGAAAGCNTGGATGCTTTGGAAAAAAATATTGGCGCATCCTTCAAATCAATCCCAAACTTGTTTTCCTTCTTACCTGTTGTTATTTTTTCGTGAGTTTTGGCATCCACATCAGGGTTTACCCTAAGGCCTATCATAGCAACTTTCCCTAGAGATTTTGCTATCGCATTGATATTTATTAACTCCGCCTCTGACTCCACATTTATTTGAAATATATCTTTATCTAAAGCCTCTGCTATCTCTTCTGTTGTCTTTCCAACACCAGAGAAAACAATTTTTTTGGGGTCAACACCTGCCATCAAGCACCTTTTAAACTCACCCAGCGAGACTACGTCGGCGCCAGCACCTTCTTTTGCTAGTGTTTTAATTATGCTTAAATTAGAGTTCGCCTTGACCGCAAAATAAATTGAAACTTTCGATGATGACAACGCGTCAGCAAGCCCCCTATACTGATTCACTATTTTATTATGTGAGTAACAATAGAACGGCGTTCCGACTTCTTTGACTATTCTGCTAACGTCAACACTTTCAACATTTAAGTTCCCGTTTTTATATTTAATCACTCAATTTTTCCCGAACTTATCTAAATTAATGCGTTGGATATTTTTTATAGTTATAAGTTCCATCTGAACCCAATAGTTTAGGTGCTCCTCTTTTTCCACAACTACCAAGCGAAAGAAAGGCAAAAGATAGTATTGTTAACCATATAAAACATAAACTGGCACATTTTCTTTTCATTAAAATATCCTTACAGCTAAAGAAATCGTTTCCTTGCCTTCGCAACCGCCTTGGTTACGTTGATTGGTGCTGTTCCTCCAAAACTGACGCGACTAGAAATTGATTTCACGGGATCCAATACTTCGAAGACATCGTCGTTTATGGACGACTCGATACCTTGGAGGTCCTCTATCTTTAAATCTACTAATCTGCATTTTTTTTGCTCGGCCAGCTTAACAATCTCACCCGTAATATGATGCGCTCTACGAAATGGGAGTCCTAATACGCGAACCAACCAATCTGCAAGATCAGTAGCTGTCGAAAACCCTTGATCGGATGCCGCAAGCATATTTTCTACATTGGGTTTCATATCCTCAACTATCCCAATGCACGCATAAATACAAACCTCTAATGTGTCTGCTGCGTCAAACAAGGGCTCCTTGTCTTCCTGCATATCCTTAAAAAAAGCAAGAGGTAGTCCCTTCATCATCACGAGCAGTGAATTTAGTGCGCCTACGATCCTCCCGGTTTTTCCTCTTACTAACTCTGCCGCATCCGGGTTACGCTTTTGCGGCATTATAGAACTACCGGTAGTGAACGCATCGGACAAACTAACAAAATCAAACTGAGAACTTTTCCAATTGATAATTTCCTCAGAAAAACGCGATAAATGAACGATGCAAATTGATGCAGCTGATAGAAATTCTAATGCAAAGTCCCTATCGGATACTGCGTCTAAAGAATTTGCTGTTGGACGATCAAAACCCAATTTATAAGCCGTAAAATCGCGATCAATTTCAAAAGATGTACCTGCTAGGGCGGCTGATCCTAAAGGACACTCATTCAACCTACACCTGCAGTCTTCAAAGCGTCCCCGGTCCCTACCAAACATTTCAACATAGGCTAGCAAGTGATGACCAAAAGTTACAGGCTGC
>PCAV01000083.1 GCA_002730675.1 Rhodospirillaceae bacterium
CTGTTGCTGTGCCATTGGCTGCAAATTATTTCTGGTAGTGGATGCCGAGGCACTCACTCTAGCCGTCATAAGCTCGACGCTATGATGTTCAAAGGCTCTCCCGTACGTAGCCTTGTGAAGTTTGTGAAACTCATCATTAATGTACTTATGCGGTTTTGTCTTCTTGAACGCCTTTGTTATATCGACAACAAGTACAGCGCCCTGCCCCAAATAACGAAGTTCAGCAAGGTATTGAATTTTGATCGCTTTTTTTGAAACAGAGGCCCTTACTACTTCAGAAGCACTGGCATGGAGGCTTTCGTATATTGTTTTTATTTTGTAGGCATCAAGGCTTGCTAACGGTCTGGAGACAGCAATACTTTTGTCAGCTCGCGCTGGGGCTACGGTTAAACCCAGCGCAGATGCTACGCCTGCTGCGGGTGGAATTATAACCCGCTTAATTCCCAGTCTTTTTGCTACTGCACAAGCATGGACCGGTGCCGCACCACCAGTGGCGTAAAGGGAATAATCTCTTGGGTCTCTTCCTTTACGCGCCAAATGAATTTGAGCAGCTTGAGCCATATTTTCGCAAACTACGTCATGTATACCTATAGCAATGTCATTCGCATCTAAATCAAATTCAATTCCAAAACGGTCCAAGAATGCGGAGGTTTTAACTGGGTCAATGTCTAATGAGCTCTCGGAGAAACCTTCGACGCTAAGGTAACCTAATTGCAGATCGGCATCTGTCACCGTAGGTTGGGAACCTCCCTGATTATAGCAAATTGGTCCGGGCATAGATCCAGCACTTTGCGGGCCGACTTTGAGCAGATTCAATGAGTCTTTTGTCGCAATACTTCCGCCTCCAGCGCCAATCTCGACGAGTTCAACAGTAGTTATTCGCACTGGCAGGCCACTTCCTGGAGCAAAACGTCTTTCCCTTGCTGCTTCGAAAGAATATGAAACTTCAGGTTGGCCGTTATCAATAATGGCGATCTTTGCGGTTGTTCCGCCCATGTCGAAAGCGATAAGTCGTTCTTCATTCTGTAGTTTGCCTATTAACGCTGCAGAAAGTGCGCCTCCTGCGGGGCCAGACTCCAGTAAATCCACGGGACGACGTTTTGCTTCCGAGGTATTTGTGAGCCCACCATTTGAAAGCATAAGCATTAAAGGGGCTAGGATTCCTTTGTTTTTAAGAGCTAGCCCTAACTTTTGTATATAATCGGCAGCTAATGGTTTAATATAGGCGTTTATGGTGGCAGTAGACGTGCGTTCAAATTCCCCACTCTCCTGACTAATGTCAGAGGATAGCGTTAAGGATAGGTTGGGGAAGTTTTTTGATAAAAGTTGTGATGCAATTTTTTCATGCTTGGGCTTAGCATTTGAATTAAGAAATGCGATCGCGATAGAGGTAACCCCTTTTGATTGGAGCTCTTTGGCTGATTTTAATAAACCGTTTTTATCTAAAGGCATAAGGACTTCGCCATTCGAGCTTATTCTTTCCTCGACTTCATACCTCAGATCTGTGGGAACAAGCGGTGATGGATAAGTCAGAAATAGATCGTAAATGTCATATTTTCGCTCCCTGCCAAGCTGGAGAGTATCCTTGAAGCCCATCGTTGTTATTAGGCCAGTCTTTGCACCTTTTCTCTCGATTAGTGCGTTGCTAAACAAGGTTGTAGCGTGAACAAGCCGCTTGATTTGCTTTGGGTCTCCAATTTGTTCTAAAATTTTGTCAACACCGTTGATTGCTCCAATTTGAGGGTTCTCTGGTGTTGTTAAAACTTTTGCCGTTGCGTATTTACCACTTTTTAAATCTAGTGCTACAACGTCGGTGAATGTCCCTCCGATATCAATTCCTACAGCAAACTCTGTCATTTTAAGCCAATATTTATTTTAATAAGTGAAAGAATTTAGCAGGCTCTTACCATTGAGATCAAGCAACTGATGTTTTTCTTGGAAATAGGAGAGTTACTGGACCTCTTTTTTTGATCGATTTACCGTAATGTTAAAATACGTTTTTGATAAAAAAGTTTTTTAACAATCTCGCGAAAGTTTTGATGGCTATCTCCATTAAAAAAATAACTGAGCATATTGGAGCGGAAATAAATTGTGATGTGCCTCTTCGCGAGCTTTCGGAAAATGATTTTATAGAGATCAAAAGAGCATTTGATGACTATTCGGTGCTTGTTTTTAGAGGACAACCCCTTTCAGACGAGGACCAAATTAGTTTTTCTAAGCGGTTTGGTTCCTTGGAGACCACGGTTAACTCCAACCCCGAAGGTGGCGGAACCGTTATGACGGTTTTATCAAATGTTGACCAACAGAATAAAGTTATTCCACCTGAAGACAAAAGGATGGTCTTCAATACTGGCAACCAGATGTGGCACACAGATAGCTCTTTTAAGCGAGTGCCTGCTTTGATGTCTTTGCTTTCAGGGAGGGAAGTCCCCTGTACAGGCGGTGAAACACAATTTGCATCTATGAGATCTGCCTACGGCTCTCTTGCCGATCAGAGAAAAATGGAATTTGATGATTTAGTTTGTATACATGATTTTGCCTATTCGCGCGCTCTAATCGATCCAAACTTATTGACAAGTGACAATAAGGCTGAAGTTCCGCCAGTTCGGCAGGCAATGGTTAGAGAAAACCCAGTTCATAAGAAGAAAAATTTATTTTTGGGCGCCCACGCATCTTACATTGAAGGATGGGAACTAGAAGAGAGTAGAAAACTAATAGCAGAGTTGAACGAGACAATTACTCATCCAGATTTTGTTTACTCACATTCTTGGGAAAAGAACGACCTAGTTGTTTGGGATAACCGGACTGTCCTACATAGAGGGCGGCCTTGGGATAGAAATCAAAAGCGGATAATGCACCGAACAACAGTCGTAGGTGAATCAACAGTTTGTTAATTATCACATATAAGCCATTTGTTTTAGAGATGTATTATCCGCATAGTTCTGTAAACATTCACTTCAAATAATTCATGGCACGTTGTTAGTATAACGTTGAAGTTATTTTAAAATTACCTCACTAAAAAATGTATTAAAAGGAACCATTTTTTCGCATGGACTTCTACAGATCAATCGCCTTAGACCTCGAATTATCAAAACCGCAAGCAACAGATAGTCTCAAAGAACTAGCCTATGATAGACTAGAAGATAAAATAGTCAGGTTGGAGTTTAAACCCGGGATATTTGTTACTGAAAGGGAACTTGCTGAGTCTATCGGCATTGGTAGAACTCCCGTTAGAGAAGCCATCCAACACTTAGCGACAGCTGGTCTTCTAAGCGTGCTGCCGCGGCGGGGCATAAAGGTATCTGAAGTNGATGCTCTTTCAGTTTTGCGCTTACTNGAAGTTAGTCGAAGCTTGGACACATCAGTAGCGAGGGCTGCGGCTTTAAGAGCTACATCTACGCAAAGACACGAATTTTCGAGACTGGCGGAAGAATTTGATAGCGTGAGTACAAGTAATGATAGCGTTGCTCAAATAAGACTAGACAGTGAATTTAACAATTTGTGTATGTTGGCTATGGGTAACGAACACGCAAGAAAGATGTGTCGTTTAATACAGCCGCTGACGAGGCGTTTTTGGTTTGCGCATCATGGCGCATCAACCGACATTGGNCTTGCTNCGCGCCTACATTCACAAGCGGCNAAAGCTATAGCNGAAGGCGACGCAGAAGGGGCTTCCGCNGCTTTTAATCGCATAAATAATTGGTTTGANACGTTTGTTTATTCCACCATCCAAGAATAAACTNACCGTTTAACGATTTATATTATTTCTTTACAAAAATCTTTAGCTTAGCTTATTGCGTGGTCTGNTATGTGATGGCACTGTCAACAATTATGANCACAAATCAAGAANACGGCTTCCTTNGTGATATTTGGTACTTTTCAATCCGTTCTAACGGACTGAAGTCCANGCCTCTCTTATTATTAAATTTACNTGGTGAGCCTGTANTACGAGGTCGTCAAAAAGGGGGGCANCCNTTTGCTTTACGGGATATTGCAGAAAAGCAGCAGANNGGTTTANANTACNAANCGAACTTGATGTNGATTTATNATNCGGNTGTTCAAGCCAGGTGGAACTTTCGATTCAAAAAATCCTNTGGNCAGGCTGTAANAAAAAATAAACAACCATTTGTTAATCCGGTANAGCCAACGACCCTTAATTGGCGAAGTTANGGAAGTCGTATTGTATTATCTATATTTCTTAAAACAAAACTTACGATTCATTGGTTTTGGTTACTTAGCNGCGCTCNTATCAACATTTGGTCAAACGTTCTACATAGCNATGTACAGCGGNGAATTAAGAGCAACTTTTAATCTCAGCCATGGGGATTTTGGGAACATCTACGCTGTTGCCACACTTTCGAGTGGTTTTATTCTTATCTGGCTAGGTAAAATAATAGACCGAGTAGATTTGAGGTTTTACGCTGTTTGCCTTTGTCTAGGGCTAGCTGGTGCTTGCTTATTAATGTCCGTAGCTCAAGGCGTAATCACATTGGTATTGGCTATTTTCCTTCTTCGGTTGATGGGGCAAGGCTTATTAAGTCAAGCCGCAACAGTTACAATGGCCAGATACTTTGACGACTTTAGCAGGGGAAAAGCCGTAAGCCTCGCTGCTTTGGGATTTCCTAGNGGTCAGGCTATTTTTCCATTCGCTTCCGTATTGGTATTGACTTTAGTGGCTTGGCGGGAGGTCTGGGCTACAAGCGCTATTTTTTTATTAGTGACTGCCCCATTCTTATTACTTTGGTTATTGAAAGGACACAAACAACGGCACTTAAAGTTTTTGGTACGTGACGTGCCTCATAATAAGAGAAGCGATAATCATGTCACGAAACAGTGGACACGCAGTGACGTGCTGAGAGATATAAGGTTCTTTTTGTCTATGGCGGCGCTAATGTCATCTGCATTCATAATAACTGGTTTGAATTTTCACCAAGTACACCTAACTGACGTTAAAGGCTGGGATCTTGGGTTTTATGCATCCTGTTTTTCTATTTACGCAGTTTGNCAGGTTGCTATGTCTATTGTTACAGGAGTGCTAGTTGATCGATTTGGCGCGCTAAGTTTGACGCCATTTTATTTGCTTCCTATGGTATGTTCTACTNTTGTNATAGCGTTTTGCGATGCTTCTTGGACCATAGTATTATTTATGGCGTTNGCGGGTACGACCGGAGGAGCTACGGCAACGATAATTTCNACCATGTGGGCCGAANTATATGGCGTACTTCATCTAGGTTCGATTAAGGCCATGGTNGCTGGTATTCAAGTTATTGCGAGCGCNCTTGGCCCNGCCGTTTTTGGCCTACTTATCGATATGGATATAAGGATAGAGTATATTTCCTNAGNNTGCGGAGCTTACGCATTTTTNGGCNGCATTTTGCTAGCAGTGTTATTTCGGCCGAATATACCTGTTTTTTGGAAATATTAGCTAAGNCTTACTATGAANGGTCGCGAAAAAANTTGGCAATTCCGGAAACTGTTTTATTTACGTCGTCTTCCGTGATATCCCGGTGTAATACCAAGCGAAATGTTGGTGGACGCCCACCTATCAGTATGCCTTCTTTTTTAAGAAAGCTTTGCAACGGCGNTCTNTGTTTATGTTCCACTTTGATGAATACCATATTGGTATTCGCGCCCTGAGGTTCGGTTTCGATATCTGGTATTTGGGCTAACTCAGAAGCTAGACGAGCTGCTAAAGCGTGATCTTGAATTAGCCGATCGACCTGGTTTTTNATCGCTACAATGCCACAAGCNGCNAGAATGCCAGCCTGCCGCATCCCCCCACCTAGCATNTTTCGGACCCTTCTTGCTTCATTGATAAAATCCTGGTTTCCCACCAAAACAGATCCAACTGGCGCGCCGAGGCCTTTTGATAAGCAAAGAGAAACGGTATCAAANCTACTCGCTAATTCTTTTGGTGTACACTTNTTGGCGATGGCAGCATTCATTAACCTAGCNCCATCTAGATGCGAGCGAAGATTAACTTTTCTTGCAGCAGCCGTAGCGCATTGCATATATTTGGGTGACAGCGGTTTACCATTATATGTATTTTCAAGACAAAGAAGTTTGGTCCGAGGAAAATGCATATCATCAGATTTTACTTTTCCAATAGCCACTTCNATGTCAATAGANCCGTCTTCTAGCACCGGAACTGTNTGCGGTATGACTCCGCCTAGAGCTGCNGTGCCAACGGCTTCTGATTTATATATGTGATAGCTCTCGCCAATGATATACTCTTCGCCTCGGCCGCAATGTGTTAAAACTGACGTGAAATTTGATTGCGTCCCAGATGTCACAAATAGTCCAGCTTCAAATCCTAGTGTATCGGCGACTAATTCTTCTAGCTCGTTTATTGTTGGATCATCCCTATAAACATCATCGCCGACTTTGGCATTTGCCATTGCCTCGTACATTTCTGGCGATGGTTTGGTTACTGTATCGCTTCTTAGGTCTATCATTTTGGAATTTCCAGACGGATAATTTTGAAACAAGAATTGAACAAGATCATTGAGACTACTTAAGCTTAAGATCCCAAGATATCAAACTTCATTAGCATATTGTAACAAAGAAAACGAGACTGGTCCTCAAGCTAGCTCACTTTGATGGCATTAAGTTTTTAACTGAATTTAGTTCAGAAAAGACCGAGATTGTTTGATGCGAATAACTATCTTATAAATATACAGGGGAACGCATAGGAGCGAATTATGTCAAAACTTAAAATCGCAGTTATTCCTGGTGACGGGATTGGTTGGGAAGTGATTCCGGAGGGTTTAAAAGTTCTCGAAGCCGTTGGCAGGAAATATAACATTGAATATTCATTTACCGAATTCGATTGGGGATGCGAAAGATACCATAAGACAGGTAAATTGATGCCTGATGATGGAATTGAAACTCTGAAGAATTTTGACTCGATATTTCTGGGAGCTTGTGGTTACCCTGGTGTACCCGATCATATCTCTCTTTGGGGATTATTAATTCCAATCCGTAGAGAAATGAAACAATACGTTAATCTTCGACCCGTCAGAATGTTGAAAGGAATGCCATGTCCGCTGGCAAATAGGGG
>PCAV01000084.1 GCA_002730675.1 Rhodospirillaceae bacterium
ACGATGATTCAAACGCGCTCCGCCAACCCCTAAAATTCTATACCCTTTTTTTCGCACTCTGAATGAGAATTCGTAATCTATGTAGTCAATCCAGAACTCCTCACGCATCAGACCAACTTCTTCTAGTGTTTGTCTAGGGATAAAACTTCCTGAGGCTATTCCGAATAAAAGCGTATCATCTATTTCAGCTAAGCTCATATGATAACGTCTAGGTTTTAAGAATAATCCCTTTGAATAAGTGGGAACTGAAGGACGGCCGTCATCAAATTCGTGTCTAGGAGTTAAGAATCCTATGTCTTTTTTATTTTCATATTTGAGGGCGGCATTTAGCATATTTTTCACAAAATCTTCATGGAGTATGCTGTCTTGATCAAGTAGTAAAAGCCAATCCACTCCGTCTGCTAGCGCTAGTTTTATTCCTTGGTTTTGAGCGGCAGCGAGACCTACATTTTTTTTATTTTCTAACAGTACGATGTTTTTCCTTTGNTGATTTTGTTCACCTTTTATGATGCTACNTGAAGCAGAATTTGGCTGATTATCAATAATCCAAATTTTGTGAACTTGTTCGGCCAACGAAAGTAAAAGTTTTCTAAAACGATCATCCGGATCAAAGACAACAACTACTGCTGCAATCGTGTAATCATTTTTAGGAACCATCTAAACCACCCGCTTGAAAAGGAATATCAGGCTTCTTACTAAATTTTTCGGGCGGAATAGGACGACCGTCAGTTGATCTCAGAATCAATTTCCCAATAGACCACGTCATGTCAGAACCGAATTGTGNTACAGTGGACTTTCGTGCTTTTTGTATGACCTTTCTATCATTCCATATCCGAGAAAGTCTCCGTAATGCATCAAAAAATGCCTTTAATTTAGTGGAGGTATCACCTGCAAATATGGAAAAGCAAAGTCTCGTGAGTATGCTCAAAATTAGGAGCGGTAGGCACGCGACAAACAATAACCCTGGAACACATCTTATAAATGTCCAAATCCTATTTCTGCTNACATAATATTTTATNAACTTTGANTTCTTTCCCGCCGTTGTTGATCCTACATGCCTAACCTTCGCGCCAGCCAACTGGATAGTTTTATGTCCAAGCAATCGAAAACGCAGGCCTAAATCGACGTCTTCATAATAGCAGAAAAAATCTTCAGCCATTCCACCAAGCGAAACATAAATATCTCTATGGTATATTGCCGCAGCGGCACATGGACTCATCACTACTACGTCCTCCGAAATTGTTTCGGCTGGATCGCCTTCACCGCCCCGCCAAGCAATGCCCGTGCAGTGGTAATTATCACCCGCCCCATCAAGTTTACTAGGATTATTATATTTCAACTGCTTAGAACCAAATATTCTAGTTTTTGGGTACTTTTTTATTGCCGCTTCTATTTCCGATAACCAATTTTCTTCGGGTATAGCATCAGGATTTAAAGTAATTAACCACTTACCAGTAGCTCTTTTGGCTCCAACGTTATTAGCAGCGGCGAATCCAAAATTTTTTTCAAGTCTTATAATTTTTATGTTTAAGGAGTTGAAATTATCAAAATTTATTAGATCTTCGTTCGAATTGTTATCCACAATTATTACCTCAAAGTTTTTATTTTTTTGGGTAATTAATCCGCCTATACATTCGNCAAGATAATAGTTCGAATTATGTGTAACAATAATAATTGAAAACTCTGGATTAGTTTGAGTCATATTAACCTCGTTAGGGATGCGCCGTTGTCAAAGTGCAATAAGACCAAGTTATTTGGTCATTATCCCTCTTGTAACCGTCTGAACTTCAATAAGTTTTGGTTTAAAGGCACTCTCTAAAACAGGGATTGCCGCTACTGGATTCGTTTTCCCGCACATAAAAATATCTAGCGCAGCAAATTCTACTTCGGGCCAAGTGTGAATGTTTATATGCGATTCCGCCAAAACTATCACGCCTGTTATACCTTGATTTTCGTCAAAACAATGGAGATGTATATGAAGTATTTGAGCATCACACGCCTTTGCTATTTTTTTAAGTGTATTCTCAATAAATTTTCTGTTTGAAAGATTAATCGCATCCCACATATCAATGATTAAGTGCGAACCAGCATAAATTAAGCCATCCTTTTTAACAAAGTAATCGCTTCCATGATCTGAGTACAATGGCGATTGATCCGATTGATTCAAATTACGACCCGATATCTTATCCACTTGTTTCAAGGCAAGCATCTTGCGATATTGAAATTACAATTATTTGCCATCCTTTTCATTCACATCTTCTCTATCACCCGTTCCCCATTTTGCTGCGGATAAAACATTTAAGAGCAAAATTAGACTTTTTTCCCACCCAAAAACTACTTTAATCGTCTAAGACGTCTTGTGACCCTTCGTTTATTGGANCCAAAACNTTTCTGTCGTTCAGTGAGCTCTGTCATCAATGTCTCTTTCTCATCATTAGAATAACGAGACCAATGAGCAACCTCCTTTAAAGTCCGCCAGCACCCAAGACAGAACTTAGTGGAAGCATTTATTTGGCAAACACCGACACATGGAGAGGGTATCTGTATTCCTTTATCCATAGATTTATCCGCGTGTTAAAAGACCCAAGTAAATTATTAAATTTTCCTTTTGTTATTTCATTTTTCAACGTCATTCAATAAAATAACCGAAAAAGTCGGTCCGTTTAGTGCTGTACGACTGATTGAAGTATCAAGGGATAGTGCTGTGTTATGTTGAATTTATTTGTCGACGCCCCATCTCTTCTTATCTGGGTGGTACCAACAGTGTCGGAGATGTAAAAGTGTATTCTGAAACAACAAAGTCAATTCGCATCACTGTAGTCCCCGTCTTTTTGGATGAACATTCATCACCTGACGATGCTAAATACGTTTGGGCGTATGAAGTTAAAATCGAAAATTTAGGGGAAGAAACCGTCCAACTAATCAACAGACATTGGTCGATAACCAATTCACTTGGCCAAACCCAAACCGTTCAAGGTCCCGGTGTAGTGGGTGAACAGCCGGTGTTGAAACCAGGCGGGCATTTCAGATATACCAGCGGTACGCCGCTAAACACCCCGTCAGGATTAATGTCCGGAGTTTATCAAATGGAAAATACAAATGGAGAATTGTTTGACGTTACCATCCCAATTTTCTCGCTGGACAGCCCACACCAGCCAATGCAAGTTAATTAAAAAAGCACGTAAATGTTGACAGGATTAATTCGTAAAGTTTGAGTAAGATATTATAAGACTTTGTTAGCGAAAATTAGACTGCCGACAAACAAAAGCAAAAAGGAATACATTGTGCCACCAGACGATCACATAAGCCCAAAAAGTTCGCGAAGCAGCGCCAGCGAAAACACACATCCCACTCGCTCGGAGGCAGAAGAAGCCGTACGAATTCTCATAAAATGGATGGGCGATGACCCAACTAGAGAGGGACTAATTGATACACCAAAGCGTGTTATTAATTCATACGGTGAACTTTTTAGTGGATATACCCAAGACCCCAGTGAAATATTGGAACGCACATTTGAAGAAACCGATGGCTACGGCGACATCGTTCTTCTAAAGGATATAAGAGTTGAATCCTACTGCGAGCACCACCTGATACCTATCACCGGGGTCGCTCATGTTGCATATATTCCGGAAAATCGCGTTGTTGGAATAAGTAAGCTTGCCCGAACAGTGGAACTTTTTTCTAAACGTTTACAAATTCAAGAAAAACTAACTTCACAAGTTGCAAACGCTATAAATGATACTCTTAAACCAAAAGGCGTAGCTGTCCTAATAGAAGCAGAGCACGGCTGTATGACAACACGCGGTGTCCATAAACCTGGGGTTAATATGGTCACGAAAACGCTAATAGGATGCTTTAAAGAAAACCCCGATCTACGAACAGAATTTTTATCTTTGATTAAAAAACCTGCTTAATTAGCTATTTCCTGAATCGATTGGAGCTAGGTTGTTAACTGTTGGCCCCGTACTGTTCATAATTGGCTTGTTGATGTCACTGTTGGCGATTGCTATGGGTTTACCCGCAATCGCAGATCTAGCAGCTGGCAACCCAGACTGGCAAGTTTTTGCTGGCTCAGCCGCTGTTTCGTTATTCATTGGCGTATCGTTAATGCTAACAACACGGCCTACATCTATGACGAATCTCAATCTTCGCCAAGCCTTTCTCCTTACAACAATGAGTTGGGTCGCTGTTGCAGCAGTTGGAGCACTTCCATTTGCATTCTCTGCATTGGAAATAAGCCTTGCAGATGCATTCTTTGAGTCAATGTCCGGCATAACAACGACTGGCTCTACAATAATTGTTGGTCTCGATAATGCTCCACCTGGCATTTTACTCTGGAGGGCTTTACTGCAATGGTTAGGGGGAGTTGGCATAATTGTNATGGCAATGGCAATGCTACCCATATTGAGTGTTGGAGGCATGCAATTATTCAAAACAGAGGCTTTAGATACGCCTGATAAGGTTTTGCCACGTGCGGCTCAAATTGCTGGCGGAATATTTGCAATTTATTTGTTTATGACCGGGTTATGCGCTTTGGCCCTGTGGATGACGGGTTTTTCTGGTTTCGACGCTATAGCTCATGCTATGACAACAATAGCCACAGGCGGTTATTCGACGAAAGACAGTTCGATTGGATACTTCAATAATCCTATAGCTGAGTGGATAATCATTTGCGGAATGATTATAGGGTCACTGCCTTTTTTATATTATCTTAGGGTTCTAAGGGGAAACTTGTCACCGATTATACGAGATAGTCAAGTTCGATGGTTTTTTATTGTAATAATATCATCAGTTTTTCTGGTTACACTCTGGGTGTCNAATAANTCGAANTTTGGACCTAATGATACAATCAGNCATGTCGCATTCAATGTNATATCAATCCTTACTGGAACCGGTTATGTAACGCAAGATTTTGGACTCTGGGGTGGCTTCCCNACTATATTTTTACTTTGCTTGATGTTTGTTGGAGGATGTGCNGGCTCCACCACGTGCGGCATCAAAATTTTTCGGTTCCAAGTCCTGGCAGCNTCAGCTCGAGTCCAATTGAGCCGANTACTTGTNCCGCACGGAGTCTTCATNCCGTATTANAACAGAAAGGAAATTCCAGAAACTGTTTCAAACGCTGTTATGGGTTTCTTTTTTTTGTATATCNTATGTTTTGTTGTACTCGCTGCTTGCCTATCGGCTCTAGGGCTTAATTTTATCACTGCTATATCAGGTGCAGCGACAGCTATATGCAACGTTGGACCGGGGCTTGGCGACTCGATAGGGCCAACTGGTAACTTTGGAAGTCTCCCCGAAATGGCAAAGTGGCTTCTCTCAATTGGCATGCTNCTTGGGCGTTTAGAGTTATTCACCGTTCTCGTTATATTTTCCCCTGCTTTTTGGACTAGATAATACTTAATTACCCAAATGGATTTTCTATAATGGATATTATCTTGAAACGCTCTATAGAATGGTTGGATCGCCTCATCGCATTTGACACAACCTCCCGGCTAAGCAATTTAGATCTNATTGCANATATANAGAANTATATGGACGAGTTGGGTGTTCCCACAAGACTTACACACGATAAAGATAAGACGAAAGCAAACCTCTGGTGCACAATTGGACCGCAGGATATTGGCGGCGTAGTTCTATCAGGTCATACTGATGTCGTGCCAATTGATGGACAAGAATGGACAAAAACACCTTTTAAAATGTCCGAGGAGNCGGGGAAACTTTTTGGACGAGGCACGTCAGATATGAAAGGTTTTTGTGCTATAGCTCTAGCGATGGCCCCAGAGATGAAATCAAGAGACCTTAAGATACCGATACACTTTGCTTTTTCATTTGACGAAGAGGTTGGATGCGTTGGTGTTCGGCACCTTATCAAAGATGTCGTAGACAACTTACCACTCCCACGAGCAGTAATTGTTGGCGAACCTACATCCATGAAGATTGTTGGAGGAAATAAAGGAGGGCGTTCATTTCGCACCACAGTAAGAGGNGTTCCAGGTCATTCTAGCGAACCGCACAGAGGNGCAAACTCTATNATGGCTGCAGCTCGGATTATTAATTTTATCGAAAGTTTGCAAAAAGAACTGGTNAAGGAGTCCGATNAAAATAGTCTATTTGATCCTCCATATACCACTTTTGATNTNGGAGTAATTGAAGGCGGGACAGCAAACAATATNATTCCTGAGTATACANACTTTAATTGGGGGTATAGAGGCTTACCTGATGAAAATCCATTTGAATTGGAGAATAAAGTACGGTCCTTCATACAAGAGAGAATAGAGCCTAAATTGANACNAGTATCTAAGNATGCTGGNGTTACNACTGAACTTAGNAATGAAACGCCTCCTCTNATCCCTGACCATGAATCNGCAGCTGAGCATCTTATTCGTCATTTGACAGGTCTAAATGAGTCNGGAACCGTTGCATTTGGGACAGAAGCCGGTCTTTTCCAACAAGCTGGGATACCAGGCGTTATTTTTGGTCCCGGTTCAATCCAACAAGCNCATCAACCTGACGAGTTCATAGAAATTGATCAGATGGCGCAATGCGTATCCTTNATGAAGGAACTTACGTCATGGGCAGAAAAAACTTAANTAGTNCGGAGATGGTGAAGANTTNCNTAAAGTATCGTTATATATTTAGGTNTTATCANCTATATAAATTAAATTTTTAAAGAATCTTACACTAGAGCAAAAGCATGACCAACTATCGGACGCTAGATGACCACAATTTTTCTGNANATAGAGTGTTNCTTAGGCTTGATCTAAACCTTCCCAGCCAAGGTGGGATCATCTCCGACNCCACTCGCTTGACAAAAGCTATTCCCACCATTTTACGGCTCGCATCTCAAGGGGCNAAAGTCATTATAATTTCACACTTTGGACGGCCCAAAGGNAAAATCGTAAAAGANATGTCTATGGANCAAATATTTTCAAGTCTTTGCGCGGCCCTAGAAGGATTCAACGTAAAGTTTATTCCCCATTCCATTGGCCCAAAAGTGGCGGAAGATATAAAAAGCATGAAAAATGGGGAAATCTGTTTACTGGAGAACTTGAGGTTCCATCCTGGCGAGGAAAAAAATGACCCNGAATTTTCNAAAAACCTTGCGCTTTTAGGTGACTGCTTTGTCAACGATGCTTTCTCNGTTTCTCATCGCGCCCATGCATCGACCGCAGGNATTGCTAAGCTAATGCCAAGCTTTGCNGGGCCNCTTATGGATCTAGAGTTAAAAGCCTTGTCCAACTCACTCGAACAACCAAAAAGACCGCTTACCGCTATAATTGGNGGGGCTAAGATCTCAACCAAGTTAGATTTATTGAGGAACATCGTACAACTTGTAGACAANATGATNGTTGGTGGGGGTATGGCAAATACGTTTCTTTTTGCGAGGGGCGTTCCCATAGGAAATTCTCTTGTGGAAAAAGATCTCACCGACCTCGTTCAAACGATTGAANGTTTAGCTGCTGAGAACTCCTGTGAAATAATACTACAAACCGACGCGCTAATAGCAACAAAACTTNAGAATGGCGCAAATTATCAAGCTGTTNAATTGGATGATATTTCAAAAAATGCGATGATTCTGGATGCTGGACCCAACTCAATTCCAATGTTTTCCAATCATATAAGAAATAGCAAAACCATCGTTTGGAATGGACCCTTGGGCGCCTTTGAGTACCCACCTTTTGATACTTCAACTAAGGCGATAGCGGAATTAGTAGGCAAGTTGAGCCAAGAAGATAATTTATATTCTATTGCTGGAGGGGGAGATACATTGGCGGCCCTCAACCAAGCCGGTGTTATCAAAAAATTCAATTATGTCTCTACCGCCGGTGGCGCTTTTCTTGAGTGGCTTGAAGGAAAAGAATTACCGGGCATCGCCGCTTTGAAGCTATAAATCTCACTTCTTTTCGGCCATATTGACATTTGTTACACAACTATCTAACTTTCTTCGTTAGGAGATACAATGGCTCAAGTACCACCACCTATGGCGCCTACCAATGCTTCCCTACCGGGACTTGTCACACCAGGTCGCCCTGAACAAACAAAAAACGTAGGTGTTCGAACGCCGTCAACTGATGATATATCTCAGCCAGATGAAGACCTTGAAGCTGAAGCCCAAGAGCAACGCCGCGATGCTGATGTTAATCGCGTTCAAAGACAATTGAGAACCACAAAATCCGAACGCGGAAATAACCTAGATATCTTAGTGTAAATCTGTGATTTATAATGCCAGTGAGACCATTAGTTACAAACACTATGTAGGCAAATCATGACTTCAGATGCCTACGAAAAACGAACTGCTGGGCCAATACATCTTAGAATTCCACCAGACGATAATATACAGCGTTTAATCTGCAATGAGTGCGGGTTCATAAATTACATTAATCCAAAAATTATCGTTGGTGCAGTTTGCACGTGGGGTAATAAATTTTTACTGTGTAAAAGAGCGATAAAGCCCCGAGTTGGTTTTTGGACGATGCCTGCCGGCTTCATGGAAGAGGGTGAAACAAGTATGGAGGGGGCTCAACGAGAAGCTTGGGAAGAAGCAGGGGCGAAGATAGAGGTTAATGACCTTATTGGAGTTTATAATGTATCTCGGTTGAGCCAAGTACATCTGATTTATAGAGCAAAGTTAACCAACGGTTTTGTAAGTGCTGGGCCCGAGTCTCTGGAGGTCCGGTTTTTTTCATGGGCCGAAATACCATGGGACGACCTCGCCTTTCCGAGTGTCCACTGGGCTCTGAACCATTATAAAGAAGTCGAGAAGTTAGCCGAATTTTCCCCGCGAGGTGAGGGAAAGACTTCATAAACGATACAGGTGTATCCGATTTTCAGAAATTCCACCTGGCAACTGGAGCTTATATGATCTCCATCTTTCCACTTCTTGGTCACTAACTACGATAGCATTGACGCGTAATAATTTCTCTATACACGGTGCTATTTTACTGGCTAAAGCAAGACTTGTATTTTTTTGCCCGGTCCCAATATCCAAGTGAGCCAAAGCAGCACTTCTTCCTAACTGTTCTATTGCCCTTGGAATAGAGTCCCTAAAATCACCAATAAATTGGAATGCTGGATGAGGAATGCAATCTGGGTGTGCGGCAATTTCCCTTTCAAATACATAGATATCCCTTTGTGGAAGAAGTTTTCTCATATGATCAAACGTTCGGCCGTTACCCAGTCCAAATTCTAGAACAACGCCTCGTTGTTTATGAATGTTTTTGGCAGA
>PCAV01000085.1 GCA_002730675.1 Rhodospirillaceae bacterium
AATTGAGTAGTAAAAACATTATACTGGCTAACGCTCGGTACATGGATCGTAGATTCGAATCAGCGTCATTTTGTTGTCAGCAACTGACGAAAAAAACTTTAGCTGTTTGTTGAAAAATTTGTAATTAATGGCTTTGTCACCTGTTTGTTTATTTTATGGATACGATATTTGAAGATAGAAACGGAAGATCTAGATTTTAGCGGAAAAAGAGTTCTTATCACTGGAGCGGCAAGCGGTATCGGAGCAGAAATGGCAAAAACTTTTGGTGACCATGGAGCCTCCTTGATACTCGCGGACATCAAGAAAATTCAAAAAGATAATTTTGAGAGTCTTTCGGGTCTTGTGAAAACAATTCAATTTGATCAGGCCGATACAGCATCTATAGCCGAGATGGCAACAGAGGCAGGTGGGGTTGATGTTTTGCTTAATAACGCTGGGGTTGTATGGATGGGCCCTTTTGAAGAGATGTCGGATTTAGATATCAATAGATTGGTTGCAATAAACCTTATAGGCCACATCACTGTCGCGCAAAAGATAGGAAAGTCGATGTTGGAACAACGCTCGGGAGTAATTATTAACACATCATCTCAGCTGGCATTCCATGGCGCTGCTGAAAGGGCAGTTTATGCTGCTACTAAAGCAGGTGTCTCCCAATTTACAAAATCAATTGCGGCAGAATGGGCCTCCAAAGGAGTTAGAGTTGCGGGTATTGCTCCTGGGAGGACGCTCACAGCATTGAATAAAAACGCCCTGGATACTCATTCAAAGCGAACTACTGCCTTGCAAGGTATCCCGGTTGGCCGTTTTGCTCAAGCAAACGAAATGGCAAGATTAGCTTTATTGCTATCGTCTGATTTATTGAATTACGTGGTGGGTGAAACAATAATTGCAGATGGTGGCTATGTACTTCTCTAACTGTGGGAGCTTTAGTTTTTTTAGCAAAAAACTTAGGTTGTTATGGAGGTTTCTTTTTTAAACACATAGATTCCTGAAACAACGATGGTCATGATCCCCAGCCAAGCAGCAGGTGTAGGAAAATCTCCGAATAGCCAAAATCCTAAGAATGTGGCACCAATTATTTCAAGATATTGAAACGGAGCTAAAATATTTGCCTCAATGTATTTTGATGCGAAAGCTAGAATAAAGTGTCCAAGAGTAGCGATTATACCTATCAGAACAAGTAGTATCCACTCTTGATTTTGGGGCATTTTTATTTCCAGCATGGGAGTATCGAAACTCGAAAAAGTTGCAAGTATAATACTCATAAATATTAGCCCTGATAGGCCGGAATTAAATTGTATAACTCCCGCACTTTCCATTTTTGAGAGTTTCCTTGTAAGAATCATGTAAAATGCAAACGACAATGCAGCTAACAAGGGTAAAAATGATAGGAGCCCAAATAGTTTATAGTTTGGTTGAACAACCACCAAAGCACCAAAAAATCCAATAGTGGTTGCCGCTAGCCCTTTCCAACCTAGTCTTTCACCCAAAATTATTGTCGATAGCATGGTAACGAGCAGAGGTTCGATAAAAAAGATTGCTATTACCTCTGCCAACGGCATGAATTTAACCGAGGCAAATATTAAAACGGTTGTACATGCGATCAATACACCTCGCATGAATTGCAAAAAGACGTTCTGCGTTCTATGTCTTCTTAAAGTCCAAAGGAATATTGGGCACATTAGTATAGTTTGTATTAGGAAACGGCTCCACGCTATTTGCCCGGCGGAAATACTATCACCCAATAGTTTTGCAAGCGCGTCTATGGTAGGCAAAAAAAGAAAGGCAAAGACAATTAGAAATAAGGCTATTTTTTTTGGGGGAGCATTTAAATGGCGTCCCATCACTATCATTGCTAATGAACCTTATACTTAGAAATAAGCTGATAAAATGGTCTATATTATATATAACCTAAAAGGACGAGTGCCAAAAATTCTTGCTGGGCATATATGAATACATGTTGCTGCAGTCGGATTAGATTTACGCAATTATTGAAAATGGAAAAAAATGACGACTCTGGAAGTTTATTTATCTGGTGAAATACACACTGATTGGCGCGACAAAATTCAATCTGGGGCAGCGAATTTGAAACTATCAGTTAAATTTCATTCGCCAGTTACTGACCAT
Organism: Rhodospirillaceae bacterium; assembly: GCA_002730675.1. Classification (GTDB taxonomy): domain Bacteria; phylum Pseudomonadota; class Alphaproteobacteria; order Thalassobaculales; family Thalassobaculaceae. Next base: position 2,128 of record PCAV01000085.1, read on the forward strand.
GATAACAGTGATGACTGTGGCGTTGTGATTTTGGGACACGAGAAATCGCCCTTTTGGAAAGATCATAAAGGCGCTAAACTTAATGCAATAAGAACAAGGACGCTCATAGAAAGATCTGATCTGGTCATAGTGCGTTTTGGAGATCAGTACAGACAGTGGAATGCTGCGTTCGATGCAGGCTATGCAGCCGCCCTTGGGAAGGCAATAATTGTTCTTCATGATCCCAACTTGACGCATCCGCTTAAAGAAGTTGATGCTGCTGCATTGGCGGTTACAGAAACCCCAGAACAAGTTGTCAAAATTCTGACATATGTCCTGTCTGGAAAACTTTGATCGCTTGATGACGTTAGTTTTTATTTAGAAAAAATCTGATGAACTTACAAACCAGGCAGCTACTATTTTTGTTTAACTCTTGGTAAGGTGCAGCAAATAGTAGTTGCTATGGCAAAAGCAGAGCCGCCGATTGCGAAGATAAGCGTATAGCTCCCAGTAAGATTAAAAAGGGTAACTAGAAAAAAGCCACCTAGTATTTGAGAAAACCCCACGGCTAGGACCATATATCGCCATAATTTAAGCATTGCGTGCTTTCCAGTAGCAAATTGAGCTCTACCTGCTATTATCGCCGCCGATCCAGGTTGTGATCCAAAGAGCAGGGATGATAGTGTTAATGCCATGACACTAGTCAGAATTATTGGTGTTATAACTGATAATGCTAGCGCTACAAAAACAAGAACCAACGAGATATTTAATCCTATTCTATCTGCCAATTTTCCCCATAAAAAAGTTCCAATAAGACCACCCACCCCGACTAAGACCCATTGAATTGATGCAAGTTCTATGGGGTTCCCGAGATCGCGAACTAGATAATCAACCCAATAGATAGAATGAGGAATTAGTCCAATAGAAAATAAAGCTTGGACGAGTACTAATTTCCGTCCACTGTTTGACAACTTTTGTTGCGTGGCCTTGTTCAAGGAGATGGAATCTTCAAGGTTTGGGGCGTCCCTCCAGCACCATAAACCAACAATAGTGGCAAAAAGTCCAATAAAGGCACTTCCGGCCCAGGCCCATTCAAGGCCAAACTTCAATAGGAACGGCAATATTGAGGAAGAAATCAGAATACCTGCTCCTACCCCTGTAAAACTGATGGATGTGGCCAGAGCAAGCCTATTCTTTGGTGCAAACTTGGTAACGTAGGCGATACACAAAATCATTATTATAGCCACCAATACTCCTAGGCAAAAACGCCAAAAAGCCAGCCAAAAAAATCCAAGGGGTGCTATGCTAGCAAATAATGCGATGAGCCCGACAACAAAACAGGCTCTAATTAATTTTGGTTCACTGCTCCAATTTCTCAATTTTGCTAAAAGAAACGCACCAAAAATGTAACCACTTAAATTTATCGCGCCAATATAACCAGTTTCTGCAGTTGTAAGATGGTTGGATTGAATTAGCATAGGAATAATGGGTGTATAACTAAAGCGCCCTAGACCCATCCCCAGCAAAAGACCTGCGTGAGCACCTATTGAATACCTTAACCACTGCTGCATTCTGAAATTCGCTACTCTCACCGAAGAATTATATTCATCAAAATGTATTTGCGTTCGGCTCTTTTTTTGATGTTTTAGTTCATAACATAATAGCCAAATAACATTAATAGTATTACGGAACTAAAAAGTATCCTTTTAACCTGACGGCGCTTTTCATTTAGGTTGTTCTTTAATAGCTCTTTCTCATATTCCCCTGTTTTGCCTTCCTGGGCTAAATTTTCTAGGGCTAGTTCCAAGTTTTTGAGCAGGCTTGGTAATCGGTTAACAAATTCAGGCAAATCGTTGCTCAAGCTCTGTAAAGGTATCTTTGGCAATTGGTTCTTCACCATCCAATCCCTTATCATTGGTTGCGCTAACTCCCATATATTAACTGTCGGGTCGAGTTGCCTTCCTACACCTTCAGCGACGAGCATTGTTTTTTGGAGTAGCAAAAGTTGGGGTTGTATTTCCATTTCAAATTGTTTGGTTATGCGAAAAAGTTGGGACAGTAAATTTGCTAACGAAATTTCAGCTAGAGGACGGTTTAAAATAGGTTCACCTATGGACCGACAAGCCTGAGCAAACGTCTCAACCGATTGATCTTCTGAGATGTACCCTGCTTTAAAATGTAGTTTGGCAACCGAATGATAGTCCTTTGTTAGGAACCCGATAAGCATTTTTGCTAGAAAAACCCTAGTAGACATATCAAGGCGACCCATTATTCCAAAGTCAACTGGTGCGATCCTTCCATCTTCTAAGATGAAGACGTTGCCTGGATGCATGTCACCATGGAAAAAACCATCCCTGAAAACCTGATTAAAAAAAATTCGGGCTGATTTTTTTACGAGTTGCCGTGGGGCTAAATCCATCCTTGTAAGCTCTTGTCTGTTGTCAGGTCGACAACCGGTAATTTTTTCAATGGTAAGCACGCGTCTGGATGTATAATCCCAATAAATTTCCGGCACTTTAAAATCAGTATCTTCGGAAAAATTATCCGCTAATTCGGAGGCTGCACTTGCTTCCATGCGCAAATCTAACTCAAGTTTTATTGAGGCGGAAAAAATTTGGATAACTTCTACGGGCCTTAGTCGTTGGGTTGCCGGAAAGAAACGTTCAAGCAACTCAGCTAGCCAAAATAAAAGTTTTATGTCTCGGTCAAATAACTTTTCGATATCTGGGCGGAGTATTTTTACCGCAACGTCTGAACCATTAACAAGCGTAGCAAAGTGGACCTGAGCGATTGATGCTGCGGCTATAGGTTTTTTTTCAAACTGTGAAAATAAATTTTCGATGCTACAGTTGAATTCACTGCTTACAATAAGCTCAACGTACTCGAAACTGAATGGGGAGAGATTATCTTGGAGTTGAGTTAAAGCTAAGGCGTTATCCCTGCCGATAATATCTGCGCGCGTAGCTAGGGTCTGACCAAACTTTATAAAACTAGGGCCTAAAGCTATAAAGCAATGGACTAACCGTTCTCCCCAGTTACGATTATCAAATCTACGGTCACGTAGAAAAGAAGTTTTCAAAGCTAATTTGCCGATAAACGGGTAATTCTGAAAAAAACCAATGGGTGAAATAATATCGTAGCGGATAAGCTTAAACAGAAGTCTTAATAATGTAATTAAATTACTCAATAAGCTTATCATATAATCGGTCTATATCCGCCATGCTGAATGTATTGCAGCTATTCCACCAGACAAATTTCTGAATTTGCATTGTTCTAAACCTGCCTCTCTCATTCGAGAAATAAGTTGGNTTTGGTCAGGAAACTTTCTGATACTCTCAACAAGGTATTTGTAAGAGCCTTTATCGTTGGTAACTATGTTGCCGATCTGTGGAATTATCTTGAAAGAATATGCCTCATAGAAAGGTTTTAAAACTCTTACAGAAAANTTGCTAAATTCAAGGCATAGAAATCTTCCCCCTGGCCGCAAAACCCTCTGGGCTTCCTCAAGTGCANCTTGAATGTTAGTTACGTTTCTCAGGCCAAAGGCGATGGTGTAGACGTCGACAGATTTATCATCAATCGGCAATTTTTCAGCATCGCCACATATCCAAATCGTATCTTTCATAGAAATAGAGGCAGAGAATTTTTTCTGACCGTTTTTGAGCATTTGTTGGTTTATATCACATACTATTGCTCGGCCACCGCCCCTTTTTTTAAAGCGGTTAGNAATNTCNCCTGTCCCTCCGGCAACATCCAATAAGGTTTGTTCTTTCTGNGGGTTAAGCCAATCAATTAGGGCGTCTTTCCAAAGCCTATGGACGCCTAGGCTCATAAGGTCATTCATCAAATCATATCGATTTGCAACGGAATCAAAAACATTCCTTACTAATTGGCCTTTTTGAGATTTGCTAACTTCTTGGAAACCGAAATGAGTAAACTCTTGCTTCAAACTAGCCACGGTGCATTTCCATCTATTCTTNATAAAGATTTATTTTCTCGTTTTCTTAACTGTTTCAACTTAAACCAAATAACATTAACTTCCAAGATAGCTCATGCTAATAGTCGAAAGAAGTATTTGATCCATTAGACGTAAGTTAGTTCCAGTTAAAAGAAAAAGTTACTATGCCAGAATTACCTGAAGTAGAAACAGTTAAACGTGGTCTCAGTCCCTTNCTAGCAGGACGGAAAATAGTAAGCGTTGAGAAAGCTAGGCCAGACCTGCGTTGGCCTATTCCCCGATCGCTAGAACACGTCTTAACGGGCACTCGGGTATTAAAATTAGAAAGACGTGGGAAGTATATCCTCTGGTATACACAAGACGGGATGGTAATGATTTTGCACCTAGGTATGTCTGGTCGAGTTTTAATTACAAAAGATTTGCCAAAGGCTAAGAATGCCCATGATCATCTCATTTTCGAAACAGAAGATGGATTTTTTATTAGATATAATGATCCGAGAAGATTTGGTTTTATAGACATAGTTCCCTTGAAAAACTTGGCAGAATATCGATCGCTAGCTGCGTTGGGACCTGAGCCATTAAGTAATGAATTCAATGCCTCTTCTTTACGACAGAAAATCAGTAAGAAACAATCGCCAATAAAATCGGTCTTATTAGATCAAACTATAATTGCGGGATTAGGAAATATATACGTCTGTGAAGCGCTCCACCGTTCCGGTATATCGCCACGACGCAAGGCGAAGAACATATCAGAAAACAAAATCGATAGTTTGGTAATCGCCATCCGGGTTGTTCTGCAAGATGCAATTAATGCTGGTGGGTCTACTTTAAAAGATCATCTTCAAACAACCGGAGAGATGGGGTATTTTCAACACCAATTTCGAGTTTATTCTCGCGAAGGTGAGAAATGTATGAAAAAGTCTTGTTCAGGGATAATAAAACGTATTATTCAATCAGGAAGATCCACGTTTTTTTGNGGGANGTGTCAGCGTTAGGTTTTCTNGCCATGATAAGTCTNAAGGTTTTATTNNTAGTATCCCGGTTCGCAATTTTCNTCTCTTCAATTGGNGTGTTGTCGACGCTTTCATANGGTAATGAGCGTTTTGTAAGCGGTTTTGAGGACTTACCCCTTATGCGAGGTATGACAGAAACAACCGAAAATAATGTAGCTTTTGATACGGTGCATGGAAGAGTGTTAGTGTCTTTTGCAAAATCCAGAGAAAGTGGGGAAAAGATACTGGCATTTTATAAAGAGTCATTGAGCCAACTAGGTTGGAAGATTAATAGAGACGGGGAGTTTCTTAGGGGTGAAGAAATTTTGAAGATAGATTTTATACTGGATGGAGATTATTTAGCAATTCGGTTTTCCTTAGANCCACGTTAAATTTAAANGCTAACGAATAAAGCTATTTGAGAGATAATTAAGATTTAGGAGCTTAAAATGGTCTATGAAAATATCATTGTTGAACGAAAGGACAGCGTTGGCATAATCACTTTAAATCGGCCAAAGGCTTTGAATGCGCTCTCAGCGGATCTGACTAGGGAGCTTGAGGCTGCACTGCGGGATCTTGATGCTGATGATGCTGTCGGATGTATGATATTGACAGGTTCCGACAAGGCATTTGCTGCTGGGGCAGATATTAAAGAAATGCAGTCGAAAACATTTATCGATGTATATCTTCAAGACTTCATAACTGTGTCTTGGGAACACGTCGCTAAAGTTAGAAAACCGATTATTGCAGCTGTTTCAGGTTATGCTCTTGGGGGTGGGTGTGAAATGGCAATGATGTGTGACTTCATAATAGCGGCTGATAATGCTAAATTCGGTCAACCAGAAATTACAATAGGAACTATCCCTGGGGCTGGTGGTACACAGCGTCTTACTAGATTAATAGGAAAATCGAAAGCTATGGATATGTGTTTGACAGGTAGAATGATGGATGCTGAGGAAGCAGAAAGAGCGGGACTTGTTAGCCGTGTCGTTCCTTTAGCAGACCTAATGTCTGAAGTAATGAAAGTAGCACACAGAATATCTGAGTTATCCAGACCAGCGATCATGATGGCGAAGGAATCCGTTAACAAGTCATATGAAATGTCATTGGCTGAGGGGATAAAGTTTGAGCGGCGTCTGTTTCACTCAACATTTGCAACAGATGACCAAAAAGAAGGAATGGCCGCATTTTCAGAAAAACGCGATCCAAATTTTAAAAATCGATAAATGAAGGCCCTTTTCTTCGTTGACGGATCTTAACAGGGTCTTTATAAACCGACGTCGGTTAATTGGTAGATTGGAACAACCATGGCTCAGCACAAGTCTGCTAAGAAAAGAATAGTTCGAAATGAAAAGAAGCGAGTCGTTAACCACGCTCGTATTTCTAGAATAAGGACTTTCGTTAAAAAGGTGGAGAGCGCTATAGCTGCAGGAGATAAAGATTTAGCTACCCAAGCGCTAAAGATGGCGCAACCGGAGTTACACAGAGGTGTGTCGAAAGGTGTGTTAGTTAAAAACACTGCTGCAAGAAAAATCTCCCGTTTGTCTAAAAACATCAAAGCGCTTTCAGCGTAATAAAGACAATCTAGAACCGTAAGATGGGGATGAAGCTATGATCGCAGCCCCCCCATGGTTAAATCCAGCCACCATTTACCCAAAAACCACGTAGCTGTAGTTCAATAACTGACTCTAATGGTTTACGCGCTACATGCATAATTATTAACAAACTATTGATTCCAAAAAGGAACTTTTTTTTTAAAAAAAAAAGTGAACTTTATCGCATTTTTTTTCATCGGAAAGGTTGCCAGAAAGGCAATTCTTAGCTTAACTTGAACGGTTGTTTAATTGCATTCTAGTTCAGTAAATTAATACTGATTCTGTGAAAAAAGTTGTTGCAGGTT
>PCAV01000086.1 GCA_002730675.1 Rhodospirillaceae bacterium
AATTCCGGTATGATTAGTTCTCTCAGGCAACACAGATCTCCTGGAATATATCAATAACACATAGAGTACATTATAATATTATAAGCAATATAAGTCTGATAGTTGTACTAAATAACTCCAATTTGGATAAAAAAAATAATAGAGTTTTGACACTGACAACTTTGATGTTTAAACGTGAATCTTTTCTGTTTTAGCTTTTTGGCTAGAGACTAGTTTTCTTTTGGAAACCTATATCTTAGAATTCGAGATTGGAAGCGAGGATTCTCGTCCAATCAAATATGTTTTGGGCAGGCGGGTTACAGAAAACAAAAAAGTATTAGTTTGAAGTTACAGGGAGAAAAAAGAGTGAGCCGCGAAACAAAAAGCAGCACATCAAAAACAGCACATGACACTTTAGCCAAGAAAAGCCGTGATGAAGGTGTAATTTCGGGCGGCCATCTCGTTGCGAAAGCTCTTAAAACAGAGGGTGTAGATACTATTTTCACACTCTGTGGCGGGCATATAATTGATATATATGATGGATGCATCGATGAGGGAATCCGGATCGTAGATGTGCGTCATGAGCAAACTGCAGCACATGCTGCCGATGGTTATGCTAGACAGACAGGTAAGCTCGGCTGTGTGGTAACAACTGCTGGGCCGGGGTGTACTAACGCTGTTACCGGTGTGGCCACAGCATTTAGATCAGAGAGCCCAATTTTACATATAGGCGGACAGAGTTCACTCACCCAACATAAACAAGGTTCGTTGCAGGACCTTCCTCACGTAGACATGATGGCTCCAATTACGAAGTTTTCATCAGGCGTTTTCTCGACAGAACGTGTTGCTGATATGGTGTCGATGGCAGCGCGTGAGTGCTTTAATGGCGCTTATGGTCCATCATACCTTGAAATCCCAAGAGATATTTTAGATGCCGAAATTCCTATCGAAAAAGCTGTAATTCCAAAGGCAGGAAGTTATCGCTCTTCAACAAAATCGATTGGGGACCCAGCAGATATTGAACGACTTGCTGACATTTTAGTTGCTTCTGAACGCCCTGCCGTCTTATTCGGACAGCAAGTCTGGGCAAGTGGAAGTCACACCTCCGCAATAGAATTCATCCGTTCACTCGATATTCCCGCTTACATGAATGGCGCGAGCCGCGGAATGCTTCCAGAAACTGATCCACACCATTTTGACAGAACGCGTTCAGATGCGTTCAAAGAAGCGGATGTCATTTTGATTGTCGGAACACCGTTTGATTTTAGAATGGGGTATGGCAGGCGTATTTCCAACGCGGCTACTTTAGTACAAATAGATCAAAGCTACGCTACTGTTGGAAAAAATCGCGATATTAGCTTGGGGCTTGCCGGTGATCCCGGAGCTATCCTTAAGGCTGTTGAGCAGGCGGCATCGGGCCGAGTAGATAAGGGTGCTCAGAAGCAGAGGCAAGCATGGATGGCTCGATTACGAGAAATTGAAAAGGCAAAATTAGAAAAATTATTGCCGATGTTTCAGAGTGAACAAAGCCCCATCCACCCATACAGATTAGCTTATGAAGTAAATGAGTTTTTGAATGAAGACACAATCTATATTGGTGATGGCGGGGATATTGTAACAATATCAGCACAAGCTGTTCGCCCAAGGGGNCCAGGGCAATGGATGGACCCGGGCGCTCTTGGATCTCTGGGCGTTGGNACGGGGTTTTCCATGGCTGCAAAATTAGCAAATCCACAAAAAGAGGTGGTTTGCCTCTATGGAGATGGGTCCTTTGGTATGACAGCATTTGATATGGAGACGGCACAGAGATTTGGTGCTCCATATCTAGCAATAGTTGGAAATAACTCAGCAATGAACCAAATACGTTACGGTCAAATAGCAAAATATGGTGAACAGCGCGGTGGGATTGGAAATAAACTNGGAGATGTNGACTTTTCTCTTTTTGGCAAGATGATAGGAGGATATGGAGAAGAGGTAAGAGAAGCTTCTGAAATCCGGCCAGCTCTTGAAAGAGCTCGCAATGCTATCGCCAAAACGGGTAAATGTGCTGTAGTAAATGTGTGGGTAGATCCTAACGAATACGCTCCGGGGACTAAAGCACAGACGATGTACAAGTAGCTTTAGGAGTATCACAGCATGGAAGCTCTCAAGGGAATAAAGGTTTTGGACTTCACGCATGTTCAGTCTGGACCAACNTGCACACAATTACTCGCTTGGTTTGGGGCGGATGTCATAAAAGTTGAGAGGCCAGGGTCGGGCGACCCCACGAGAGGCCAATTGGTAGACGTCCCAGGGGCGGATAGCTTATATTTTACAATGCTCAATCACAATAAACGCTCTCTAACCTTGAACACAAAAAATGAAACGGGAAAACGTATTTTAGAGAGACTAATAAAAAAATGCGATGTTTTGGTNGANAATTTTGCNCCTGGAGCTATGGAGCGTATGGGCTTTGGATGGGAGCAAATCCAAAAACTGAACCCACGTATGATAATGGCGTCGGTCAAAGGTTTTGGGCCTGGACCATATGAAGACTGTAAAGTTTATGAGAATGTAGCCCAATGTGCGGGCGGNGCTGCGTCAACTACCGGTTTTTTAGATGGGCCACCAACTGTCACCGGCGCACAGATTGGCGATAGTGGGACAGGATTACATCTAGCATTAGGAATCGTTACGGCTTTATACCAAAGGCATGAAACGGGCATAGGGCAGAGGGTTCTNGCGTCCATGCAGGATGGCGTAATTAACTTATGCCGTGTAAANCTTAGAGATCAACAACGCTTGGCAGCTGGACCACTAACCGAATATTCACAGTATGGAGAGGGAANAGATTTCGGGGATACCACACCTAGGGCAGGAAATGATTCCGGCGGAGGGCAACCAGGAAGGATACTTAAGTGTAAGGGTTGGGAAACTGATCCAAATGCCTACACTTATTTTATAACGCAAGCAGCGGCGTGGCCAAAAATCTGTAAAGCAATCAACAAACCCGCGTGGGTGGATGATCCAGACTACGCCACACCAAACGCACGTTTAACTAGGTTGAACGAAGTTTTCGATGCGATAGAGGCCTGGACGATGACTAAAACAAAATTCGAAGTTATGCAAATTTGCAACCCGTTGGATATTCCAGTCGGCCCAATTTTATCGATGAAAGAGATTTCAGAAGAAGAAAGTCTTAGGGAAACAGGAACGATAGTTGAAATTGATCATCCTGAACGAGGTAAGTATTTGAGTGTCGGGTGCCCAGTTAAGTTGTCAGGATCACCTGCTGAAGTGAAAAGATCTCCACTTTTAGGTGAGCATACAAAAGAAATATTGAGGAGTGAGCTTGGATATACTGACAACGAGCTGGACGAGATTTTGGAGAGCGGTGCGGTAGGTTAAAAAACAAAGATTTGTGGCTAAGTCCTCCTTTTTCGAAATAGGGACTGATATTTAGTTGAAAAGGCATTTTCGGGGAGATGGAATTATGGTGAAGTCAGACATAGAAATCGCACGCGAGGCAAAAATGAGGCCCATTTTAGAGGTGGGCGCCGATCTCGGGATTCCAGAGTCTTCGCTGGACCCTTATGGCCACTTCAAGGCTAAAATCTCGATGGATTATATAAACGATCTAAAGAACCAAGATGACGGAAAACTCATATTAGTGACAGGTATTAATCCGACACCGGCAGGCGAGGGAAAAACTACAACCTCTGTTGGATTAGGTGATGCTTTAAACAGAATTGGGAAGAAGGCTATTATGTGCCTTCGAGAGCCGAGTTTGGGGCCGTGCTTTGGCGTTAAAGGTGGAGCTGCGGGTGGCGGTTACGCTCAAGTCGTTCCGATGGAGGATATTAATCTGCATTTCACCGGTGATTTCCATGCAATTGGCGCTGCTAATAACTTATTAGCAGCGATGATTGATAATCACATCTATTGGGGTAACTCGTTACAATTAGATGAACGTCGAATAGCGTGGCGAAGGGCTGTAGATATGAATGATCGCGCGCTTCGCTCCATTGTTGGCTCATTAGGAGGTGTGGCCAATGGTTTCCCTAGATCGGATGGTTTCGATATTGTTGTAGCATCTGAAATCATGGCGATTTTTTGCCTTGCAACAAGCTTAGAGGATATGCAAAGGCGTTTGGGAAATATTATTGTTGGATATACTAGAGAGAGAAAGCCGGTCTACGCGAGAGATCTAGAAGCGGATGGCGCAATGACGGTCTTATTGAAAGATGCATTGGCTCCAAATTTAGTGCAAACTTTGGAAAACAATCCGGCTTTTATTCATGGAGGTCCATTCGCCAANATAGCTCATGGTTGTAANTCTGTTATGGCAACACAAGTGGGTTTGAAGTTAGCTGACTATGTCGTAACTGAGGCAGGATTTGGAGCTGATTTGGGTGCAGAAAAGTTTTTTGATATTAAATGCCGCAAAGCTGGATTACAGCCAGCTGCAGCNGTNGTTGTCGGTACAATACGAGCACTAAAAATGCACGGTGGAGTGGCGAGGGATGAATTAGGGAAAGAAAATGTGGAAGCTGTTCGTAAAGGTGTTTCTAATATAGAGAGACATGTAGTCAATACTCAACAGTTTGGGCTTCCTGTAATTGTAGCACTGAACNGATTTATCACTGACACGGATGCAGAAGTTGAAGCAGTTAAAGATATTTTGGCTGAACATGGTGTTGAAGCTATACCCTGTTCTCACTGGTCGGATGGTGGTGCAGGCGCGGAAGATTTGGCTCATAAGGTTGTAGAATTAGCGGANAGTGNAANGGCAANATTCAAACCAATTTATCCCGATTCTATTCCTTTGATGGAAAAAATAGAAACAATTGCAAGTAAAATATACCATGCCTCCAGTGTGTCTGCTTCGCAACAAGTAAAAAATCAATTAGCTGATTGGGAGAATATGGGGCTTGGTCATTTGCCAATTTGCATAGCCAAAACACAATACAGTTTCTCTACAGATCCAAATGCAAAAGGGGCTCCTAGTGGGCATGAACTCCCTATAAGNGAGGTGAGATTGTCAAATGGTGCAGAATTCATAGTGGCAATCGCGGGTGAGATAATGACAATGCCGGGTCTTCCGAGGGTGCCGGCAGCAACAAAAATAACTCTGAATGACGAGGGAAATATTGAGGGTTTGTTTTAGCTTCCAAAAGAGTATTAGTGCACTGTTTGGTTGGCGTCATTGAAATTTATCTTAGAGCCGCCCGAGAAAGTTGGGGAGTTCCAGCCTCGTGGTCGGCGAGCACTCGATTACAATAGTTTGACGAATGGTCTGGTGGCAGCAATTTTTGCTGCAACTGGACCGCTTGCTATAATACTGGCCGTAGCAAATTCGGCTGGCCTCCAAAACACGCTTGTGAATTCCTGGGTATTCGCAGCCTTTTTTATAGGTGGGGTTTTTACAGTTCTTTTGAGTCTTGCGTACCGTCAACCAATAGCAATTGCCTGGACAATGCCTGGAGCGGCATTGCTAATTTCAGCCCTAGATCATATGTCATTCAGCCAAGCTGTAGGAGCTTTCTTGGTTGCGGGTTTAGTCATCTTTTTTTTGGGGCTGTCTGGTATTGTACGTTGGATAATGGAAAGGTTCCCTAATGACGTTGTAATGGCAATGGTTGCGGGTATTTTNCTGCCGTTTGCTCTGAACTTAATACATGGACTGCAAGAAGCTCCTGGCATTGCAGGAGTGTGTATCGTGACATTCCTAATTCTGACAATTTTCAGGCCTCTCGGCCGATTTTGCCCGCCGATGTTTGGGGCATTATTAATGGGTATGTTGGTGGCTGTTTTATCTGGAGATGGGCCAGTTATATCGCCAGAGTTATCTTGGATCGCTACGCCCATTTTGATCAGACCCGAGTTCACAATCTCTGCTATGATAGAACTTGTGATACCTCTAGTAATATCTGTCTTGGCTGTTCAAAATATGCAGGGTGTTTCCGTTCTAACTGCTGCAGGATATCGTCCGCCGATTAATGTTCTAACGGTAGTCTGTGGCTACGGTTCATTTATTATGGGGATATTTGGTTCTGTGCCAACCTGTCTTACAGGCCCAGCTAATGCAATTCTTGTATCAAGCGGTAAGAAAGGCACACACTTAGCTGGAGCTATTTTATTTGGCGCGTTAGTTGCCTGCATTGGATTATTAGCACCGGTTCTGACTGAAGTCGCGACCAGTATGACCCCCTATTTTATTATGGTGTTAGGGGGGCTAGCCATGCTTCCAGTATTGAGCACGGCATTTAAGCAAGCTTTCTCTGCGTTGGATGGGTCGAGTAAGGAAGCTATACCACCTCTGATTACCTTCGTAGTGACGATAAGTAATTTCTCACTATTGAATATAGCAGCTCCTTTCTGGGCGATGTTAATTGGTTATTTACTTCACCTTATTCTAAAATTAAAGCAGAACTAAATNATGGTTTCTGGCTCATTGAAGCAGCGGTTAAAAAAAATCTNAACAATCTGGCATAAGCCGTTTGTGATTAAATTGCTCAATTATATCTGGANAGATTAATCTATAGCGAGTTGCATATAGTGTTTTTTTTTAGTTTAGTGGGAAGAATATATTTTTGACGATCTTTTGATGACGGAAATGTGAATGTCGAGGCAAATTAGAAGCATGACTCCATATGNNGAAANTTTTGCANATTTCGATNTTGTGATTGTTGGCGCTAACGTGCCGGGTAAACCTAGAGTTTTTTCCCCTTATATTGGAGGATTTCCTGAATATGTTGAACGATGCGAGCAAGTCGTGGGAGATAATTATGAAGGCTCCACTCTAATTTAATTTTGGATGGCAATGAACGTTCTTATTTGCGGATTTGGTGTTTTCGGCCGCAAGCACGCCGAAGCTTGGAAAAAAGCTGCTGTCGACTGCAAACTTCTTGTGGCTGATATCAACCCGGAGATGCAAAAGGCAGCTATCGAAACTGGTTGCAACTCAGAGGATGTAGGCGATTTTAATGATCTCATTTCTCGGGCCGACATCGTCGATATCGTAACAACATCTGAGTCACACTTTGATTTGGCAAAAGCGTCCTTGTCAGCGGGAAAGCCAACATTGATAGAGAAGCCAGCAGTAAAGTCGATTGAAGAAGCAAATTTTTTAAACGATAAATCCGAAAAAAGAGGATTACCGGTTCAGGTGCAATTTGTACTCAGAGCTCACCCGCTTGTATCATTGGCACAAAAGGTCATTTCTGCAGGAAATATTGGTCGTTTGGTGGCAATGGACGGCGTATTCACAGGGTGGAAAAGGATGCGTCCGGATGCGTCCATTCTGGAAAATGATGGCGTTCATATGTTAGACTTGATGCGACTTTTTGCAAAAACACCTCCAGATGATTTCCATGTGTCGGCGGAAAGCTTACTTAGAGGAACTGTGCCAGAAACGATGCACTTAAAACTAACGTTCCCGAACGAAATCAAAGCTTGGTTAAAACTGGGAGTTGCTTTTGGAGGCAAACAGAAGGATGCCTACACAGTTGGCTCTTTAACTACCAAAAGTCTTAAGCTAATTGGAGAGAGCGGGTCTATCGATTTAGATTTTAATGAAGATGTTATGGAGGTTGCTGAAGTTGCTTTCCACCCGTCCGTCGGTGGCTTCACGCCAGAGATAAAGCGACTAAAATCAACACGCTACCCGAATGTTACACCCGTTTCGCTTTTAACCGAATGCTTCACACAATTCTTGCGAGCGTTGGAGGGAAAACAGGAGGTTTTATGTAATTTAGAGCAGGGTGCTGTTGAAATCACTCAAGTCTTGGAAGAAGCAAGAAGGAGGCTATTGTGAATAATTTTATACAGCCATATTTCTGTAAATTTAGAGCACTTATTTTCAAAGTAGATGGGAGATATTCATGAAATTTGGCATTACAATGTTCACAACAGATTATTCGATATCCCCTAGCGAATTAGCATTAGCGGCCGAGGAAAGAGATTTTGAATCCCTATGGCTTCCCGAGCATTCTCACATACCAATTCCGAGAGTCTCACCGTGGCCGGGTGGCGGCGAATTACCAAAAATGTATTATGATGTTATGGATCCCTTCGTTTCTTTGGCTTCTGCTGCGTCGGTGACTAAAAAGATCAAATTGGCAACAGGAATATGTTTGGTCGTACAAAGGGATCCGATTCAGGTCGCAAAAGAAATAGCCACCTTAGATCAAATCTCAAAGGGACGATTTCTTTTTGGTGTTGGAGGAGGTTGGAATGCAGAGGAGATGGCCAATCACGGTACAACTGACTTTAAAAACAGATTTAAATTATTGGATGAACGCTTGCAAGCTATGCGGGTGATCTGGACCGAATCTAAGCCAAAATTTGATGGTGATTATGTAAAATTTGGCCCAATGATGACATGGCCGAAGCCAGTTCAAAAACCCCATCCACCTATTATTGTAGGTGGCGGTTTCCCGCATGGTGCAAAACGCGCGATAGCGTATGGTGATGGGTGGATGCCAATTGGTGGTCGTATGGATGTCGCAGAATTAGTACCAAGGTTTAGACAAATGGCTGCGGAGGCAGGAAGAGAGCCTGATCAACTTCCAATTACTTCTTTTGGTTTGCAACCCGAAGAAGACCGGATCAAAAAAACGCTTGATGCTGGCATAGATAGGATAATCTTTGCGTTACCACCAGAAGTACCCGACGTAGTAATTCCGATTCTAGACGATTTGGCTAATATCGCGAATAAGTATCGAAATTAAAAGCGATCATCAAAGATAATTTCTGCGTTATAGAATGCAGAAATTGAGCAAATTAGAATTTCCGAACCTATAGATGAGATAAAGCTTTTAGACGCCGCGAGAGATCTCGTGCAATCCAATTGGCATCCGACAAGCACTTGCAGGATGGGAACCGATAAGTTATCCGTTGTTGATGAGAGGCTCAGAATTACCGGTCTAACAAACATAAGAATAGCGGATGCTTCAATCATGCCTACTGCCGTTTTTGGCAACACTNATGCCGTATGCATCATGATAGGAGAAAAGGCTTTTGATATGATCCTGGAAGATCAAAAGGTAAAAGCCTTGTAAATTACTTGCTTCTTATCGCCTTGAATGTGATCTTATCCCTAGCGTCGTCGGTTTCANAATTTAAACTCACCGCCAAGCCGTTAAGGAAATTAGGTTATACAATGTCAAAGAGTCCGAATGGATATATTCTCGCTCCAAAGCCTAATGACCCTAGACTTACCAAGAAATTGGAGGGTGTTGATCATAATGGGGATCGGCTTACCACTTCGGTAGTCACGGAAAAGCCACTTACGGTTTTTCTAAATAGCCAAGAGATTGTGACTTTGATGACAATAGGTGACGAACCAGAGTTACTGGCTGTCGGTTTTTTATTAAATCAAAACATGTTAAGGCGCGGTGATAAAATTTCTGGTATAGACTATGAAGAGGATCTCGACGTGGTCGTGGTTAGAACGGACCAAGAAACAGATTTTGAAAAAGTCCTCAAGAAAAAAACGATCACTTCTGGTTGCGCGCAAGGCACGGTTTTTGGTGACCTTATGGATAAGCTTGATAGCATTTCCTTATCATCATCAGAAAGGCTTCGAACATCTTGGATTTATGAATTATCGAAAAAAATTAACAATACCCCAAGCATCTATCTAGAGGCAGGCGCTATCCACGGTTGTGTACTTTGCAAACAAAACCATCCTTTAATTTATATGGAGGATGTTGGACGACACAATGCTATCGATAAAATTGCGGGCTACATGTTTT
>PCAV01000087.1 GCA_002730675.1 Rhodospirillaceae bacterium
ATTTCACCGAAATTCTCTTTCAGATTGATGAAGGTATAGCAATCATTACCTTAAACCGTCCGGAGGCTAGAAATGCTTTAGCCCCCGTGATGAGACAAGAGTTAGCTCTTGCGTTGAAAACAGTTCGAGAAAAAGCAGGTGAAGAAGTCCGTGCACTGATACTCACCGGTGCTGGTGGCGCTTTTTGTGCAGGTGGTGACGTGAAGAGTATGGGGTCGCGGCTCAAATCGGCAGCCCTCGCACGAGAAGCTCTGCGCGACGACCATCAGAAGATGTTGGATTTACTGAATATCGAAGTACCTGTTATTTCGTTAATCGACGGAGCTGCCGCGGGAGCTGGAGCTAATATTGCTCTGGCAGCAGATTTTGTCCTTGCAACCCCAAAAGGTTTTTTGTTGCAGGCTTTTGTAAGAATCGGTCTTATTCCCGACTGGGGCGGAATGTATATTCTTCCGAGGCTGATAGGGTTACAAAAAGCGAAGGAACTCATTTTTTCCGGTCGACGCGTTTATGCTGAGGAAGCGAAGCAAATGGGTTTAGTATATGATATAGTAAGCCAGGAAAATGCGCTAAAGGACGCAAAGGCTTTCGCCAAACGTTTTGTAAATGCGCCCACAAAGGCAATTGGGTTAGCAAAAGTTATTCTGAATCAATCCTTCAACCATGACTACAAAACGATACTAGAGATGGAAGCTATGGCACAGGCTATTTCACGCGAGTCGGATTTTCATGCTGAAGCAATAAAACGGTTCGCCCAAAAAGAACCACCTCTTTTTGACTGGGAAAGTTTCAAGTAGTTCTCAGAAAAAACTAGACGCGTTTTAGGCGCTGAAGAACTTCTTCCATCTTTTGCAAAAATGATGATCTATCAAGCTTACTAAAACTTCGCTTCTGATCGAGTATTGCTCCCATTTCACGGAGATAGCCATTCAGATCGCGCATGGCACGAGCATTGCCGATATTTTGTTCATCAAAATGATGCCCGTTTGGCGTTATAACGCTGACTTCATTTTTTATGCAGTCTGCAGCAAATGGAATATCCGATGTAATTACAAGGTCACCCTTTTTAGCATTTTCCAATATCCATTTATCTGCGGCATCAAAGCCGTCGGAGACTAGA
The DNA here is from genome assembly GCA_002730675.1 of Rhodospirillaceae bacterium. Classification (GTDB taxonomy): domain Bacteria; phylum Pseudomonadota; class Alphaproteobacteria; order Thalassobaculales; family Thalassobaculaceae. The sequence goes on from PCAV01000087.1 coordinate 1,121, forward strand.
ATGCGTTTAACTAAATGGCTCTGAGGCAGTCTCATCAGACTATTAGATACCATGTAAACAATAAGATTGTGACGCTCGGCTACTCTCACAACTTCCTGTTTTACTGGACAAGCATCAGCGTCAACATAAATAGCCATAGAAATCCCAACCCTCTTATAACAAAGTCAAAATCTTTTAACCGCCCGTCTTTAAAGAACTTTAATCCACCATATAGCAGCGAATGGCATGGAGTGCTAACTCCCAGTTCTTTCCCTAATCTTTTTACGTAACCTGACATTCCTTCCAACTCCATTCTTTTTCCAGCCGCCATATCATGGTACATCGATGCAAAGAGGTCTGACGGTAAACCTTTAGACCATTCTAAAGAGTGCTCGATTACGTTGGGGTCGATGGCAATATTTTGTTTCAACGCTAAAGCTCGCACCTCCTCCATTAAGGCTATCGCCACTTCTAATAGGTCAGCATCATTATAGATCTTACCGATAGGGCTTCGACACACACAAGATAGCCCTGCATTCGTTGCTAATAGAATATATTTATCCCAAAGCGCTCCCACTATATTCTCCGTTACTTCACACTCAAAACTCGCAGGTTCACAAATAGTTCTGAAAGTATCTATGCGCTCACTAATCTCCCCAGAAAGTTCGCCAATCTTTAAACGCCCACCCGTGCTTTTATATTTTATAGTTCCCGGTGCTTCTATATAAGCAGAAGCATACGCTGCACCTCCTATAACCCGTCCAAGCCCAATTATTCTTTCCAATCTTATCGGCCCATCCACACCATTCAAAACACTAATGACCATCGTGTTATCACCAAGTAATGGTTTTATAACTTCCGTGGCTGTCTCAATATCATAAAGTTTTACGCAAAATAAAACGACGTCGACCACACCTATTTCGCTTGGCTGGTCTGTCGCCATTATCGATTTCAAACATATTTCGTCTCCGTCACCTTTTAATAATAAGCCATCCTGTTTGATAGCTTTAAGATGTTCCCCTCTAGCAATAAACGAAACATCTGCGCCAACTGATCCCAGCAGGCCACCATAATAGCCACCCATTCCTCCAGTTCCCATAACAGCTATTTTCATGCAGTATCTTCCTTGAAAGGTTTGTATAATTACGAGCGTATTAAAATTGAACCTAAACGTGAAACTACACTTAAATTATCTAGTACTAATGATGATAAGCGGGCAATGAAAATAGATACAGATACTTATTATACCCAAACAGAGCACCGCGCTAATTTACGTTCAAACTTATACGGAACCGTTGAAACCGATATTTGCATTATCGGTGGTGGTCTTGCCGGTATAAACACGCTTTTAGAAATATCTGAAAAGAATATTTCGGCAGTGTTATTGGAAGAAAACAGGCTAGGAAGTGGCGCTTCAGGGAGAAACGGGGGTTTCTTATCGGCCGGATATTCCGTCCCCATAAAAAGGCTGGAGGGACGGTTAGGACGAAAATATGCGCAAGAGCTATATAGACTATCTGCAGAAGGTATCGAAATAGTACGCCGTCGATGTCAAAATTCACCTCAAACCGAAATCGATACCGAACCCGGCATTGTAAGAATGTCCTGGGGCAAGAAAGAGAATAATCTCAACGCACAAATAGATTATATGAACTCGATTTACGAAACTAAATTAACTTACTGGTCGAAAAGTAAAGTTGCGGAGCATTATTCAAGTCAGAAATACAGTGATGCAATATTCAATCCCGATGCTTACCAACTACATTCACTGAATTATATTCATAAATGCGCTGTAGACGCCGAAAGTTTGGGCGCAAAAATTTTTGAAAAAACCAGCGCTATCAATATCACCCGGCGTAAAAACTCATATATTGTCTGTACCAATAATGGGCATGTAAAGGCAAACACTGTCGTTATATGCACCTCGGCTTGCCAAAATTATGTGAGTACCAAATTATATAACGCCATTTTGCCAATAGGAACCTATGTGCTTCTTACTGAACCATTATTCGATCGATTAACAGAAGCCATTCGATCGCCATATGCCGTTTCAGATAGTAGAAGGGTTGAAAACTATTACCGTCCCTTACGATCTACACAAATACTTTGGGGGGGAGGAATAAGCACACGATTAAAACCAAACAATCTTAAGCAGAAGATGCTTAAAGACTTGTTAAAGGTCTACCCACAACTCTCTGGAATTGGCGCGCAATTAGCGTGGTCCGGAACAATGGGTTATGCGACACATAGCATGCCTCAAATTGGTAAATTGGAAGATAATATATGGTATCTTCAAGGCTTTGGGGGACATGGACTTAATACTACGGCGATTGCCGGTAATTTAATAGCGCGTGCAATCGTTGATGATGACGACACTTATGAGTTATTTTCCCCTTTCAGATTAAATTTCGTAGCAAAACCGCTTGGATTACTGGGAGCGGAATTAATTTATTTGAGTTGGAAAACAAAAGATTTATTGGATGAATATTTACGTTAAGACTGATCGATATAACGGATTAGTTTTACCTATATAATTTCCACAGACGAGGCGCGTTTTCGAATGACACAAAATATTGAACTAGCCGACATTGGATTAATTGGGCTAGGTGTAATGGGAATAAATCTAGCAAAGAACTTTGCAGAAAAGGGTTTCTCTGTAATCGGCCACGATTCATCACCTTCACATGCAATGAATGAGCCTGCTATTTATGTTCATTCACAGCTAGAAGATTTTGTCAGAAACTTAGTAAAACCGAGAAAAATTTTATTTCTTCTCCCCGCCGGTCAAACTGTTGAGGAAGTCATTCAATCGCTAGTTCCATACCTAGAACCAGAGGATCTAATCGTTGACGCCGGCAACTCGCATTTTGAAGATACAAAGCGACGATCCCAAGAACTCGCGACCAAAAAGATAAATTACCTAGGCCTTGGTGTCTCAGGAGGAGAAGACGGGGCGCGTAATGGTGCATCTTTTATGGCAGGCGGAAAACCAGATATCTTTGAAAACATAAAACCTTTTCTCGAGGCGGCCGCCGCCCGAGACCCAGATAATAACATATGCGCTAAACGATTAGGAGACGCAGCGGAAGTAGGCCACTTTGTGAAAATGGTGCATAACAGCATCGAATATGCAGAAATGCAGCTATTAAGTGAGGTATATTCGCAATTTGTTGAAATAAAAGGTTACAATAATGAAGATATTTCAACAGCTATTACAAGTTGGCGTAACGAACTAGAGGGTTCCTTTCTTTCGGACGTAACATCAAAAATTCTTAAAACTATCGACAACCTAACAGACGCTCCCCTAATTGATATGATAGAAGATATTGCCGAGCAAAAGGGAACAGGAAAGTGGGGAACTGTTTCCGGTATTGATTTGGGTGTTCCCGCTCCCACACTTTATGAAGGAGTATCTAGCCGTTTCATATCACAATATAAACCAGATAGGATTACTGCATCTAAAATTTATAGACCAGTGTTACATAAAAATGACGTCTTATCGACAGACACTATAAAAAGAGCATTTTTAGCCGCAAAAATTTGTGCCTTTGCCCAAGGTTTTCAAGTACTAAAAATAGCAAGCCTTAAATATTCTTGGGACTTAAAATTGAACGACGTTGCCCAGGTATGGAAGGCTGGTTGTATACTAAGAAGTAACATTTTAAATAAAATTGTGGAAGCTTTCGACAGGAAGGCATCACTCACAAATCTTTTGTTAGATACTTATTTATCCGAGGAGCTTAAGCATTCTATACCCGAGCTCCGCTTAGTGGTATCGGAGGCAGCTTTATGTGGCCTCCCTCTTGCTGCACATAGCGCATCTCTTTCATATTTCGATAGTTTTATTAAATCAAAATTACCAATGAATATAATTCAAGCACAACGCGATTTCTTTGGATCACACGGGTACAGACGAATTGACAGACCGGGCACGTTTCATACGTCATGGGAAGACTAGGGTGGTAATTTTATTAATGGGTGTAAGTGGCTCTGGAAAAACAACCTTGGGCCGCCGCCTTGCGGCTAGACTTGGTTGTCAATTACTAGAAGGTGACGATTTTCATTCTCCAGCAAACATAAAAAAAATGTCGGCAGGAAAGCCACTAACGGATAAAGATCGTCTACCTTGGTTGACAGAAATTTCTTCTGCAATTCAAACCAAGGCGGATACAAACCAAGTATGTATTGTAGCATGTTCCGCTCTGAAGCGAAGATATAGGAAATTACTCTTATCAAATATTAATCAAGCAAAACTCATTTATCTTCGAGGAAATAAAGAAAGTATAGCCGCCCGCATGAATGCGCGAACCCATTTTATGCCGCCCGCACTTCTTCAAAGTCAATTTGATACCCTCGAGCCGCCATCTTCTTGTGAAAACGCTCTGGTCGTAGATATCTCACAGGGAATAGAAGAATGCATGCAATATCTTATAAAAGAACTAAAGTTGACTTAGCAGAGAAGACTGAACTGAGGGTTAAAAGAACCTGCTATAATCAAAATTTGATAGCTCCTGCTTGCTCGCTTTTCCAGTAATCATATTCGCAGCCAGTTCTCCGGCTCCAGGGCCTATACCAAAGCCGTGACCACTGAACCCAGTGGCCAAGTAAAAGCCCGGTATTTTTTCTACAGGCGAAATTACCGGAACGGCATCCGGAGTGACATCAATTAGCCCGGCCCAACTCTCGATAATGGTAGCATTTTCCAACTGGGGAAAAAGATTTCGTAAATTATTAAATGCTTCATTCAAGATTTTCTTGTTCGGTGGCACATCGTAAATTCTCTCCGATTCAAACGGACTTGGGCCATCAATATTCCAGCGCCGAGCTGTCATCAATTCTTTATAAAACCTGCCGTTTAACTTTATCCTAAGCCGGCTTTTTTCTTTTTTATAACTCTCTAAATACTTGATACCCCATTTAAAGGTATCGGGCACAATAGGCGCTTCTGTGGCTGATCCATGTGCAACCGTATAACCGCCATCTTGACGTCTCCTTAGCGCTACATCCTTGCACCAAATAGAATGTTTCGATATTTCTGTAGCTGGAGAAGTACGTAAAACGGAGGATCGGACCTTAAGTTGTGGCAGCGGGATATTATGTCGCCCACAAAATAATGAGGACCAAGTTCCTCCCGCGCATAAGACGGTATTAGTTTTTATTGATCCCAACTCCGTGCGTACAGAGGAAACACGACCGGCCTCAGTCTCAAGGCCAAAAACGGCGCAGTTTGTCAATATATTAGCGCCTAACTTATCTGCACCCCTCGCCAACGCAGTGGTTGCCTTACTTGGTTCCGCCTTCCCATCACTTGGTGTTCGAAGAGCCGCTAACCACCCGCCACTGTTAGTCGGTATATATTTTTGAATTTCAGTCTTTGAAACAATGTGAGAGTCAATCTGATATTCTTTTGCATGTTTCAACCAATCTTCATAACCAGCAACTTGTTCCTCTGTATTGGCTAGGTAAAAAACTCCAGCTTGTTTGAAACCAATATCCTCACCTAATTCTTTTGAAAGTCCTTTCCATAAGGCAAGGCTTCTCATTATTGTGGGAATTTCTGCAGGATCACGACCTTGTTGTCTCACGAATCCCCAATTTCTAGAAGACTGCTCTCCAGCGATAATACCTTTTTCAACGAGAGTCACAGACACACCGCTTTTCGCTAAATAATACGCCGTTGAGACTCCAATTATCCCTCCACCAATTATCACGACATCACTTTCGTTGGGAATTGAGGTCATCCAAACTGTTCCCTTACCTTTAAAAATTGAATTTCAGGCCAGGTTTCCACCGCATTCTGTAAATGCCAGGCATTCCGAGCTAGAAAAACCGGTAGGTCGTCATGATCATAAGCTAGGTCTCCTGGGTTTTTATCGATAAAGCGCTTTAATTCCTGTGAGTTGTCACTATGTAGCCAGCGAGCAGTATCAAGTGGAGCTTTCTCAAAACTAACGGGAATATCGTACTCTGTTCGAATCCGGTCTGCTAAAACATCAAATTGTAGGGTCCCAACAACACCAACTATCCAATTAGAACCTATATTAGTGCGGAAAACTCTTGCCACCCCCTCCTCTGCCAACTGTGTAACAGCTTTTCCTAGATGCTTTGCTCTGAGCGGATCCAACGGACGGACACGTTGTAAAATTTCAGGTGCAAAGCTAGGTATACCAGTAATTTTAATATCTTCGCCTTCTGTAAAAGTATCGCCGATCCTTAGATTGCCATGATTGGGGATACCTATTATGTCTCCTGGGAACGCTTCCTCAGCCAACTCACGTTCTTGAGCGAGAAACATAACGGCGTTGTGCACATTAACGGCTTTTCCACTTCGAGGGTGCTTTAGCTTCATTCCCCTTTTAAAATGGCCAGAACAAATCCTAGCAAAAGCAACTCTGTCCCTATGCTTTGCATCCATATTTGCTTGTATTTTAAATACGAAACCAGAAACTTTTTTGTCGGAAGGTTCAATAAGCTTAGTTTCAGTTTTTTGTGATCTTGGAGCCGGTGCAAAGTCAGACACTCCTTGCAATAACTCCCGCACACCAAAGTTATTTATTGCGCTGCCAAAATAGACCGGCGTTAGATTACCTGCTAAATAGGCTTCATGATCGAATTTTGGACAAAGCTCTCTAACCATTTCTACTTGTTCTCTGAGTTCAGAAGCCTGTTGCTCTTCAAGCAATTCGTCCAGCCTGGGATCACTTAATCCATTGCAAACCATACCAGCGTCAGGCTCCGATTCGCTGCCTCTTGTTACAAGCATAAGCCGGTCGTTGAAAAGATCATAGCAACCCTTGAATAGTTGTCCCATTCCTATAGGCCAACTTGCGGGCACAACATCGATTTGTAGCGTTTGCTCAATCTCGTCGAGCAGTACGAATGGATCTTGTGACTCTCGGTCCAGCTTGTTTATAAACGTTGTTATTGGCATATCGCGTAATCTGCAAACTTCGAACAACTTTCTGGTTTGTTGTTGAATACCCCGTGCAGCATCAATAACCATGACCGCTGAGTCCACAGCAGTTAGGGTTCGATATGTATCTTCGGAAAAATCTTCGTGGCCGGGTGTATCAAGCAAATTAAAGGCGTTACCCTTGTACTCGTAACTCATCACCGAAGATGCTACAGAAATACCTCGTTCTCTCTCAACTTTTAGCCAGTCGGAATGAGCTCGACGCTGCTCGCCTCTGGCTTTTACCGCCCCAGCCATTTTTATAGCTCCACCAAAGACAAGAAACTTTTCTGTTAATGTTGTTTTTCCTGCGTCAGGGTGTGAGATAATTGCAAAAGTTCGTCGACGTGACACTTCACTATTTAAATCTGTCATAAATCATCCTTATTTGGCATCAATATATAAACTTTTCGTTACTAAATGCCAAATGTGTGAGGGAAAATTTTTGTGGGTATAGCACTTTCAGCAACCTCTGTATAAACTCATACGTAAAACTTTTTAGGCTCATCTTTTGTTGCGTTCAGGAAAAAATAACTTAATTACTGATATCTCAGGTATTTTTGTTGGAAATTCATATGATGAAGAATTGCGTTCAGGTGTTACCGTTATCATGCCTGATTGTAGCTGCGTAGCGTCAATAGATATTAGAGGTGGCGGCACTGGAACAAGAGATACGGAGCTTCTCTCACCTGATGGAACGATAGAAAGAGTGGACGGGATTGTGTTGGCTGGCGGCTCAGCGTTTGGTTTGGATGCGGCAGGAGGAGTGATGCACCATCTTCAGAAAACAGGTAAAGGCCTACCAATTAAAGGTATAAAGGTTCCAATTGTTCCACAAGCAATACTTTTTGATTTATTGAACGGCGGCAATAAAGATTGGGCCGCACAGCCGCCCTACTGGCAATTGGGATATGAAGCCGCTTCGAACCCAAAAAAGAACTTTAAACTTGGCAATACCGGCGCCGGATACGGTGCTATAGCGGGTAATATTAAGGGTGGACTTGGCAGTGCTTCGATTTATGTTCCTGAGCTAGATATCACGGTCGGGGCTATAGCGGCAGTAAATTCAGCAGGTTCCGTATTAATACCCGGCACCAAGGCTTTCTATGCATGGGACATGGAACTGGAAAACGAATTTGGTGGCATACTGCCGCCAGAAAATTTTGATAAGGCAATTATTGCAGTTCCCAAACATAGCTCACTCCATGAAAACACAACACTAGCTGTTGTCGCCACCGATGCTAATTTAACAAAGTCTGAGACCCGCCGGTTGGCTATGATCTCCCAAAACGGTCTAAGCCGTGCCATTCGCCCTTCTAGCACGCCTTTAGATGGAGACATCGTCTTTGCTATATCGACCGGAGAAAAAAATATAGACGATAAAGTAACAAAGATTGGTACACTTGGAGCTCATGCTGCCAATTGTTTGGGGCGATCGGTTGCTCGTGCTGTCTACGAAGCAGAAACGCTAGGCAAAATATCAAGTTACCGAGATCTTCAAGATAATGACGAGAACTAGTAATAAGTTTTTGGATTAAAGATTTGAGGCGCGATCGCGTAAAACAAATTTCTGAATTTTACCTGTTGACGTCTTTGGAAGGTCACAAAAGACTACGGTTTTTGGGATCTTATAACTTGCTAGGTTTTCCCTGCACCAACTTACCACTTCATTCTCGGTCAATCCAATTTGCCCTGGTGCTACTGTTATAAACGCGCAGGGCGTTTCACCCCACTTTTCATCTGGCCTCGCCACAACAGCCGCTTCCATTATTTTAGGGTGTTTGTATAAAGCTTCTTCGACTTCTAATGACGAAATATTTTCTCCCCCCGAAATAATTATGTCTTTGGATCTGTCTTTGACTTCCGCATAACCGTCAGGATGCATTACAGCCAGATCACCGCTGTGAAACCAACCATGTTTAAATGCCTCTTCAGAAGCGGACGGATTCTTCAAATATCCCTTCATAACCGTATTACCCCGGATCCAAATTTCCCCAATTGTAGTTGCGTCTGCGGGAACATCCTGAAGAGTGTCCGGATTTACTACTCGAAACCCTTCCAAAGTTGGATAACCTACACCCTGTCTTGCCATCCTTGTGGCTTTTAATTCTAACTCCAGATCGTCCCATTCTGGGGGCCAAGCACATATACCGGAAGGACCATAGGTTTCGGTAAGCCCATAAAGGTGAAGTACTTTAAAACCTAGCTTTTCCATCGACGCTATCACTGCACTCGGAGGTGCTGCACCGCCAGTAGCAATTTGGACTAGATGTCCAAATTCTTTTTTAACCTCGTTAGGCGCATGCACGAGCATATTCAAAACTATAGGTGCACCGCACATATGGCTCACCTTGTGCTGATCGATAAGTTCAAATATCAAAACTGGATCAACGGATCTTAAGCAAACGTGCGTGCCGCCCACAGCTGTGACCGCCCATGTAAACGTCCACCCGTTGCAATGAAACATTGGCAAAGTCCACAAATAACATGAAGAGGAATCTAGGCCGAACGCGATTGCATTCCCCATAGCATTTAAAAATGCCCCGCGATGATGAAAAACAACACCTTTAGGATTACCCGTAGTACCAGAGGTGTAGTTTAAAGCCATCGAGTCCCATTCATCGTTAACTTGTGGCCATTCATAATTAGGGTCTCCCTCTGCCAAGAATTCTTCGTAGTCTTTATCTCCCAATAACCTCAGCCCAGGCACCAAAGCATCATCTATACCAATCAAAACTGGAGGCGCTTTCATCATTGCAACGGCTTGCTCTATTACCTCGGAAAACTCCTTGTCTACGAAGAGAATTTTGGCTCCACCATGTTCCAAGATAAAGGCTATCGCTGCGGGGTCTAATCTATAATTTAAAGCGTTTAATACTGCCCCTGCCATCACAACGCCGTAATGTGCTTCCAGCATAGCAGGTGTATTGGGTGCGATAATGGCAATGACATCCCCTTTTTGAATTCCCCTTCTATCCAAAGCCGAGGCCATTTGCCTGCATCTACGATTAAACTCTAGGTATGTACGCCTAATATCTCCATGTATAATCGCAACCTTTTGAGGCCATGTCGTGGCCGCCCTATCTAGGAAGTCTACAGGAGTTAAAGGCGCATAATTTGCTCGGTTGGCGCTTAAGCCATTTTCATATATCGTCATTTATATTCTTTTCGCCAAACTAGATATTTGTGATGAACTAGAGCACTATAGCTTCTTTGTGATTTTAAGACTTATTCAGATTGAAACGCAATGATCCAAATTGATTTATTTTCTGATATCATTTGCCCATGGTGCTATATAGGTCGATCGCGTTTAAAACGAGCACTAGAAACCCGAAAAGACTTGAAAATAAAAATTAATTGGCGAGCATTCCAACTAAACCCTGAAATGCCACCGGGAGGTATACCAAGACAGCAGTATTTAGCCCTTAAGTTTGGTAATATGGAAAGAGCAGATTCCATATACTCAAACATACAAAAGGCGGGAGAGCTAGAGGGCTTAATATTTAATTTTGATAAGATTTCTCATACTCCAAATACAGTGTTAGCTCATCGTTTTATCGACTGGTCAAAAAAGTTAAAAAAATCGGAAAACGCTGTCCAAAATTTATTCATTGCGTATTTTGTTGAAGGACGTAACGTTGGATTACTTGAAACACTGAGAGAGATTGCATTTGATTTAGAAATGGATACCGACGAATTTGATTATTACTTTGAAAATGACGAAGGTTTAAGTCAAGTCAAGGCGGACACCAGGTTTGCGATCGGGAATGGTATCACTGGTGTTCCGTATTTTATTTTTAACAAACAATTTGCTATTACTGGAGCACAGGAACCAGAAGCTTTTCTACCTTTGCTTGATCTAGGAGCGAAACAGGGTATTTAGAAGCCTTTCTAAAATCAAGCTGCAATAGCCGCCAACTCCCGCATTATTCGCGTTAAGCCGTTAACTCTATCCGACGACTTCTGCCAATTTCGTTTATAAACCAACTTATGATCTGTGCGAATATGAGCAGTATTTTTTTCTTTTTCCAAGAGATTTAGCAAACCTTCAAGATTCTTTACACTATCGTTCCTAAACGCAATTACAGCACCCTTCGGTCCTGCATCAATTTTCTCAACATTTGCCGATCGACATAAATTTTTTAGAAAGATAACTTGAAACAAATTATTTACTTCGGCGGGCAAGCGCCCAAATCGATCAGAAAGTTCAGCAGCGAAAGAGTCTATTTCATCAGTGCCCTGCAGATCCGCTATCCGTCGGTAAATACTCAGCCTAACATTTAAATCCGGGATAAAACTGTCGGGTATTAATACAGGATTACCTATCGATATTTGCGGCGTCCACTCATTATCTGATTTCTCATCCGTCTTTTCTTTATCGCGCGCTGCTATTACGGCTTCTTTAAGCATATGCTGGTATAATTCTATACCCACTTCCCTGACCTGTCCTGACTGTTCTTCACCCAATAGATTACCAGCACCTCTAATATCCATATCATGACTGGCAAGACTGAAGCCCGCCCCCAAACTGTCGAGCGTTTGCATAACTCCCAGTCGCTTTTTCGCATTTGGGGTAAGCTGTTTAGTTGGATGGGTAGTTAAATAAGCATACGCTCTTGTCTTGGATCGCCCAACACGGCCTCTTAACTGATACAATTGCGCCAAGCCAAACTTGTCTGAATTATGTATGATAATTGTGTTTGCGTTGGGAATGTCTAAACCCGACTCTATAATGTGTGTACTCAGCAAAACATCATATGATCCATCGCAGAAAGCAGCCATTATATCTTCAAGATCCGAAGGCACCATTCTTCCGTGAGCCGAAGCTATTTTTAGATCCGGGATTAGTTTGATCAAGCGATCGTATACCCTTGAGAGATCCTCTATCCTCGGGCAAACATAAAACACCTGGCCACCACGATGCCGCTCCCTTTGAATAGCTTCTCTGATTACCAGCCCATCATAAGGCATTATGAATGTTCTAATCGCCAAGCGATCGACCGGTGGCGAGGCTATTAGGGATAGATCTCTTACTCCCGACATAGCTAATTGCAAGGTTCTTGGTATTGGAGTGGCTGTCAGCGTTAAAACATGAATATCGCCTCTAATTTGTTTCAACTTCTCTTTTTGTGCCACACCAAAATGTTGCTCTTCGTCGATGATCAGTAATCCTAAATTACTAAATTCAATCGACTTTCCAAGCAAAGCATGTGTCCCAATTACAATATTACACTCGCCACTATTCATCTCTGACTTTACTGCTGAGAGTTCTTGGGACGTGAGCAACCTCGATAGTTGCCGTACTTTAATGGGAGTGCCTGAGAAACGCTCTGAGAACAATTGATAATGTTGCCGACACAAAAGTGTTGTGGGCACAACTATAGCAACTTGCAATCCCTGAGAAGCTGCGACCATCGCAGCTCGCAGGGCAACCTCTGTTTTACCAAAGCCGACGTCTCCACAAATTAACCTGTCCATGGGACGGCCTCTTGCAAGATCCTGCAACGTATCGGAGATTGATTTTAATTGATCTTCTGTCTCATTATATTTAAATCGTGAGCAGAATGCCTCGTAACTTAGGCCGGGAACCTCAATTTTTTCCGTTATCTGAAGTTCCCTCTCGGCTGCCGTCTTGATTAATTGATCGGCCATGTCTTTCAAACGTTTTTTTACTCTAGCTTTTCGTGATTGCCAGGCTACACCTCCCAGTTTATCTACCACTGCCCCTGAGTCTTCTGAACCGTATCGCGTTAAAACATCAATATTCTCGACAGGAAGAAACAATTTATCGCCGCCGTTGTATTCAATAGTTAGACAATCATGCGGTGCTCCGCCTATTTCGAGGGTTTCTAATTTCTTAAATTGCCCAATCCCATGCTCTAAATGAACGACAAAATCTCCATCTGAGAGTGCGGACACTTCGCGCAAAAAATCTTCGCCTCTTTTCTTTCTCCGCTTTGACGGCCGAGCCAATCGTTCACCTAATATATCCGGTTCCGATACAAATAGAACATCTGGACTATCAAATCCTTTATCAATCGGAAGAATTGCTATCCCGATTTTATCCATAGAAAGCGATGACATTTCGTTATAATTACGCACAGTTTCAATCATGAGTTCAGACTGTTCTAGCAATATCTTTTCAATACGCTCAGCCGACCCGTGTGAAAAAGCACAAATCAGAACTTTTTTTCCATTTGCCTGTGTCTTTTGAATTTTCTTAATTAACTCATCGTACACATTACTAACTTGTCGTTGCCGTATTTCTGTAAGATCAATCCCAGGAGCGATATTTGAATCAATTAAAATGTTATTGCTATCTGATGGTAAAATAAGATTAAGTGGATGGAACTGGATAACGTTAAATTTCTCGTGTTTTTTTGACCATTCCTCGGGCGTGATATAGAGGGAATTGGGCGTTAACGGCCTATAAATAGCCATGTCGTCAACCGCTGTTGACTTAGCCAACGAGCTACGAGCCTCAAAATATTCGTTTATCAACTCAAATCTTGTTTGAGCCACTGCTTCCACTTCACTATCAAGTGATACAAAATTCGATTTCGCATACACTTCTAGTGTATCTAATCTATTGTAAAAAAATGGAAGCCAATGTTCCATACCAACATAATACCTTCCTTCAGCGATTGTCTGGTATATTTGATCATTGGATGCTTTAGCGCCAAAGGCTTCTCTGTAGGAGCTTTTAAATCGATTTATGCTTTCTGAGTTCAAAATGATTTCTGCAACAGGACTGAGCTTTGCAGCTTCTATACTGTCTATTGATCTTTGGGTTATAGGATCAAAACGTTTTACACTTTCTAACTCATCTCCAAAAAAGTCGAGCCGCAACGGTTCGTCGCGCCCAGCAGGGTAGATATCGATTATTCCGCCCCTTACAGCAAATTCTCCTGCTTCCCTGACCGTATCAGTGCGGAAATATCCACCGTTATCTAAAGTAAGTAAAAGTTCCGATAACGGATAGCTTTTGTTTAGTTTTAAATTTACCGACATGCCTTTAAAAAAACTTAATGGAGGCAGTCTTTGCAGGTATGCATTAACTGTTATTAAGATTAGACAAGTATGATTCACGTCCAGTTCTGATATTCTGCTCAAAGCAAAACACCTCTGGCTGGTAATCCCAGAGTTTGGTGAGACACGATCATACGGCAAACAATCCCAAGCAGGAATTTTCAATATCTCCAGATCTGGTGCAAAGAACCTAACATAGCTTTCAAGATCATCCATTCTTGCATCATCGCGGCATATATGAATGATCCGATTATGCTTTTCCACCAACTCGGAAAGTAGTTTTCCATCCCAGCCAGAAACGGCATTCGATATACCTGTAATCTTAGTGGCCATTATTTTTCATTAAGATATTCGGATAGATTAAATTCTTTTATTAACTCTAATACGCTAGTTTGGAAAGTAGTTGGGGCAACCTCCATGCCGGTTATCCATTTATAGAGTCTTGGATCCTCAATTTTTAATAGTTCTTCATAATCGTCCAATTGTTCCAATTCTAATGTGTCTAAATACTTTTCGGCAAAGTTGCCTAGAATTAGATCGGTTTCCTTTGTGCCAGTATAAAAGCTTCTATACTTTAGCCGTTTTATACGATCAATCTGCTCAATCATCTTTTTACCTTTTACATTTAAATTTTGCGCGCCTCCGAGAGAGAAGCTGGCAACAACCAAAGCAGCATTTCTATAGCAAAATCACAAAATACAAGAGCTATCACTAGCGTCGCTTCTAAAAAATACTTAATATATTATTCATTATCATGAAGCCAATCTTGAATTCTTTGTTTTATTAAAAAAAATAAAAATGCGGCCAGAAATTCTATTCAAGCTTTTTTCTCCACAAACAATTTTAAGCGGTATCGGGCCACGTACACGGCTATTAACTGAAAAAATTACGGGCCCACATGTCGTAAATTTACTTTGGCTACTTCCAATTAACATTGTGAGCCGCACCTTATTTGAAAAACTTGTGTTGGTACCGAAAGGTGAAATCGCCACTCTTAAAGTAAAAGTTTTAGCACATAAAGCAGCCTACAATCGTCGCCAACCGTATACGGTAGAATGCATGGTTTATGATGAGCCACTTCGTTTAATTTTTTTTAACGGAAAAAAAGATTATCTTCTTAAGATACTTCCAGTTGATGAAGTTCGGTTTGTCAGTGGACGTCTTGAATTTTTCCGCGGTAAATATCAAATAACGCATCCTGATTACATCGTATCAGAAGATGCGCGCGAAACAGTTTGTGGCATAGAGCCTGTATATCCGTTAACCAGTAATTTATCAAACAAAGTCCTTCGAAGATATATTAGTCAAGCTCTTCGATTAGCTCCAAATCTACCAGAATGGCTCAATCAAGATACATTGAAAGGACACAAATGGAAATCATGGAAAGATGCGTTGATTGAAGCCCACAACCCGAAAGCAGAAACCCAACTATCACCAAACTCAACTGCCCGTAGCCGACTAGCCTATGATGAATTATTAGCGAACCAACTTGCTCTTGGTTTAATACGCAACAGACAAAAGAAGCATCTTGGAAAAGTTATAAAACCTTATAACAAATTACGTAATCTCGCTATTAATATTCTCCCATATGATTTAACGGCAGGTCAGATCGCTGTTATAAGAGAAATCGATAATGACCTTGCTTCCGAAGATAAAATGCTACGATTACTTCAAGGGGATGTAGGAAGCGGAAAAACAATCGTCGCCTTTCTGACACTGATCTCTACTGTAGAAGCCGGCTTCCAAGGTGCCTTTATGGCACCAACCGAAATTCTTGCAAGACAACATTTCGAATTCTTAAAACCAATCGCCAGTGAAATAGGTATTTCGGTTGATATAATCACGGGGAAAGACACGAAGAGTCAAAGAGCGTTAATACTNGAAAAATTAGAAACCGGNGCGACTAATNTANTAATAGGNACCCACGCTTTATTNCAAAATGAGGTGAAATTTAAAAACCTNGGGTACGCNGTNATAGACGAGCAACATAANTTTGGCGTTAATCAGAGATTGGCGTTGGGGGATAAAGGAGCAGGAACCAATATTCTGATTATGACAGCGACTCCTATCCCACGAACGCTAACAATGATCGGTTATGGCGATCTCGATATATCCTACTTAACAAGTAAATTACCGGGCAGAATTTCCATTAAAACAAAAGCAATTTCTTCAGAACGGATAGAAGAGGTTATCGAAGGTATAAGTCGAGCAATAAAAAAAGGAGCAAGAGCTTACTGGATCTGCCCTTTGATAGAAGATAACGAAGAAAATGCATTAGTTGCTACAGAAGAACGTTTTCAACACCTGGACAGCATTTTTGCAGGAAGAGTCGGTTGGGTTCATGGCCGGATGAAGTCATCGGAAAAAGATGCAATCATGAATGAATTTCGACTTGGAGATAAAGATATACTGGTATCTACAACCGTTGTTGAGGTAGGGGTAGATATTCCCGACGCCACAATAATGGTGATAGAACATGCCGANAGGTTTGGTTTATCTCAGCTTCACCAATTACGCGGACGAGTAGGTCGGGGCAAATCACCATCAACCTGCCTTTTACTATATCATCCCCCTTTAAACGAAACGGCACGGCTACGAATTCAGACTATTAGAGATAGCGACGATGGTTTTGCGATAGCGGAACAAGACCTTAAACTGCGGGGCTCTGGGGAACTACTGGGAACTCGGCAAAGTGGCCTACCGGAAATGAGAATAGCCAACTTAGATATACATCATGACTTACTAACATTAGCTCAGAAGGATGCAGAAGACATTTTGTCTTTGGACCCATTTTTAAAGACAAAAAGAGGCGCTGCGCTAAGAACGCTTTTATATCTTTTTGAGAGAGATACAGCTGTTCAGTATTTAAAAAGTGGTTGACGTTCCCCCAACAAAATCACGTGAATAAATAAAGNCGTATACTTATCATTATTGTTTATTAAGTTTTGTTATTATCCACAATAATCGTCGGTTGCTCTATTTTCTCGGCGCTTCTTTGGTCCGCTGGAGTAACAATACCTGTAGAAACAAGCATTTTAAAACCTTCCTCCGGCGACATCGACAAATAATGTAAATCACTTTTAGGTACAAAAAGCAGAAANCCCGATGTTGGGTTCGGTGTGGTTGGGACAAACACGTTTATCATTTCTTCGTCGATCACGTTTTGAACTTCGCCTTTTGTGGTCCCCGTAACGAACCCCATTGTCCAAATTCCTTTTCTGGGATACTCAAATAAAACAACATAACGGAAAGAATTAGATTTTTGAGATAGCACCGNCTCCATTATTTGTTTAATTGCACCGTAAATATTACTTATAACAGGCATCCGAGCCATAAGATTTTCTGTCATGCGGACTACCCAACGTCCTATTAAACCGGCTGCTAGCCAGCCAATGAGAGTGAGAGTTAAAACCGTTAAAACAAGACCTAAACCTGGTATTTGTACNGGCAAATAACTCTCGGGATTATATTTATGCGGCAATAGGCTCACCACATTGTTGTCGAAGAAATTAATTATTCCCCAGGCTATCCAAAGGGATATCCCTATTGGAGCTGTAATCAGTATTCCAGCAAAGAAATAGCCGCGCATACGGCCAAAGAAGGTCCTCTTGGGGTGCTTAAATCTACGTTTTGGTAGTCTTTTAGCCACTAAAAACTCCGTCAAGCAGCTAAAAAGCCGTTATGAGAGATAGAATATANAGAANTACNANTNCCACCTCTACTACATGAATTAAGTTTGGTCTATTTATTTAAAACANATATCAATGAAGACGCTTGTTTAACCGTCTTTCGACCAAAGCAAGGATTTCAGCCCTTCGCTCCCCATTATTAGCCATTGCAATTTTAAAAAGGCGCGATGCTTCATTTTCAGCCGGAGNCGGTGGCTCTACACCAATCTGACTTAAAGCGAGTTGTTCTGCTCTATTTAACACGTCCGGCGAAATACGTTTCCGCATTTTCCTAATCATTAATAATATTTTTTGTTTGTCATCTAAATCCTCAAACACTACCGCTTTCTTTTTTGCGGCTGTTTTATGCTTAACTTTCTGCGCTTTAGATTTAAAAAAAAACATTTTTTAACAATCAGTTAGACGAAGGTTTTATTGTAAATGTTGCAGCAAGCGCCCCAGATGTTATTTTTGTGACCATAGCTTCAGCCCGGCCGTTATAAGAATGTCCATCTTTTGATAATTTAACACTGCACTTAAATTTTTGACCCTTTGCAAGTATTTTTTCATCATACGGATCCAATATAAAACCTTTTAAGCTGTAATCACGAACATTAAAGGTAAATTTATCAACCGTAACTGTTCCTCTAGAATTTACATTCGGCCTTGGACTATTAACGGAAATATTTGATACTTTTGGTGCTTGCTTTGTTTTAATAAAATCGAAGACTCCCATCTGATACACTCCAAATTTAGAATATAACCAAATAAAAACCCCAGTATCCTACACGAATCGGCTGTTTTGGTAAATAAATTTATGTCAATACAAAATAACCGTAATTTTTTGCGAAATAAAACGAAGCAATTTTTCTCATTTTAATCGTTTGAAAATTTGTACAAACCGATCAATCACTTACGATTTTTCATACTCTACTGCGCTTAACTTTATCTATTATATTAGACGAACTATTTCCTTCTAAATAAGGAATAGTTAATACTTCCCCCCCATAGGAACGAACAAAATCTGCACCAATGATATTCTCAATGTTATAATCGCCGCCCTTAACGAGAATATCTGGCTTCACCTTTTCAATTAACCTTTCTGGCGTTTCTTCATCGAAGATCATAACAAGCGATACTGCTTTTAGGGCTATTAAAATTGTTTTCCGAGATAATTCGTCTTGTATCGGTCTTGCACTGCCCTTTAACTTTGCAACAGATCTGTCACTGTTCAGTCCGACTACTAGGATGTCACAATGTGTTTTTGAAGTTTCAAGTAAGGCTATATGTCCGGGATGTATTAAGTCAAAACATCCATTTGTAAACCCGATTTTCTTACCTAATTCGCGCCATTTAATTACTTGGTCTG
>PCAV01000088.1 GCA_002730675.1 Rhodospirillaceae bacterium
CCTAAGAGCTAGTTCTTATTTAAACGTTTATTGCACTTAACAATAAACCTAGTTTACTGTTCTTTTGAATGAGATAGATTAATATGAGGAATAGCTATGAGAGGCCATCCATTTAATACAGATCTGGATAAAAATGATGCGAATTACGTTCCTCTGTCACCGCTTTCTTTTTTGAAGAGATCAGCTTCAGCTTTTCCCAATAGAACCTCCCTTATATACGGCAATCAAAAATTTACATGGCGCGAGACACAGAAAAGATGCTTCTGCTTAGCTTCAGCGCTTAAAAAGAGGGGGATAAAAAAGGGAGATACAGTTTCTATCTTGGCTCCAAACGTGCCCCCTGCTTTTGAGGTGACATTTGGCGTCCCCATGACAGGAGCCGTACTGAATGCTTTAAATACACGTCTCGATTCCCAATCCATATCATTTATCCTAGAACACGCTGAGACA
The DNA here is from genome assembly GCA_002730675.1 of Rhodospirillaceae bacterium. GTDB lineage: Bacteria > Pseudomonadota > Alphaproteobacteria > Thalassobaculales > Thalassobaculaceae. Next base: position 451 of record PCAV01000088.1, read on the forward strand.
AAAGTCCTTATAAGTGACACTGAGTATGCACCCATCATCAGCGAAGCTCTGAAGCACGTTGATCACGATGTTTTGGTGATAGACTATCAAGACCCTGAGACTAGCGAGGGCAAGGAAATAGGATCGATAGAATACGAAGAGTTTCTTAGGGAAGGTGACACCGTTCTCTCTTTATTGCCGCCTGATAGCGAGTGGGACGCAATAAGCCTTAACTACACTTCGGGAACAACAGGAAACCCAAAAGGTGTAGTCTACCACCACCGAGGTGCATATTTAAATGCTATTGCAAATAGCTGTGTATGGGGCATGAAAAAGCATCCCATATACCTATGGACACTACCGATGTTTCATTGCAACGGATGGTGTTTCCCTTGGACAATAACCATGCTTGGTGGCACACACGTTTGTTTACGTCGGGTAGAACCTGAAGCAATTTTTCAGTCGATAAAAAAGCACGAAGTTACACATATGTGCGGGGCACCGGTGGTAATGAACATGTTGGTAAATTCAGATACTAATCTCAGCCCATCCTGGGATCATAAACTATCCATGATGACTGCTGGTGCGGCGCCGCCAGCTGCGGTAATAGAAAAAATGGAAGCATTGGGCATTGATGTTACCCACGTCTATGGGCTTACCGAAGTATATGGGCCCGTGACAATTTGCGAATGGCAAGAGGAATGGAACACGTTATCTCTAACTGACCAAGCCAACCTAAAAGCACAACAAGGTGTCCGCTATCCCGTGCTCGAAGGCCTAATGGTTGCAAATCCTGAAACTATGGAAAAAGTCCCCTCAGATGGGAATTCGATGGGTGAAGTATTTATGCGCGGCAATGTTGTTATGAAGGGATACCTCAAAGATGAAGAAGCTACAAAAGCAGCATTTCGCGGGGGATGGTTTGCCACCGGTGACCTAGGGGTTGTACATCCTACTGGTTACATTGAACTAAAAGATCGTTCAAAAGATATTATCATCTCAGGAGGCGAAAATATAAGTACTATTGAAGTAGAATCCGTTCTTTTTAGGCACCCCGATGTTCTGGAAGCTGCCGTGGTTGCAAAATCAAGCGAAAAATGGGGGGAAACGCCCTGCGCATTTGTGACACTGCACTCGGGCGCAACAACATCCGAAGCTGACTTGATATCGTTTTGCCGCGATAATTTAGCACATTTTAAAGCGCCGACCAGCGTTGTATTTGGGGAATTACCTAAGACTTCCACTGGGAAAATACAAAAGTTTTTACTCAGGGAAAGAGCTGAAAATCTGTAGTTGCTTCCATAAACTTATAGCAGCCCACGTGCAGCCAAGTTTTTCATCAGAGCACCGGCACCAAATACCCACGGTTCGATATTTTCGCTCAAATTCACCTCATTGACTAATGCACCTAAAGTTGGTGTTGAAATCTGAACAAGATCTCCCACCTTATGAGTAAAACCACCCCCAATTTTGTCACGGTCTTCACTAGGCGCAAATAAAGTTCCTGTCATCAGGCAAAATCCGTCGGGATATTGATGATGTTTACCTATTGTTTCATCAACAAGGTCTGTGACGTCTCTGCTTATTTTTGACATTGAACTTCGCCCATGTAGAGTAAATTGATCCAACCCCCTCACCGTCAATGACAGCTCTGCCATTCTTACATCATCGAGTGAAAAGTTCTCATCAAAAAGTCTAATAAATGGCCCAATGGCTGCTGACGCATTATTATCCTTCGCTTTACCTAATAGTAAGGCACTCCGGCCTTCGATATCTCGCAGATTGACGTCATTGCCCAGTGTCGCACCCAGTATTTTTCCTCTAGCATTCACGGCAAGTGTTATTTCGGGTTCGGGATTATTCCATTCTGATTTTTCGAGAATACCAATTTGAGCTCCTGTACCCATCACTGACATTGGCTGCGCTTTCGTAAAAACTTCTGCATCAGGTCCTATTCCTACTTCTAGGTACTGTGACCACATGTCTTTTTTAATTAAAACTTCTTTAAGTTTCTCAGCTTCAGATGAACCAGGAATTATACTTTCTAGATCTAAACCTATAACTTTTTTGATATCGTTACGAATTCCCTGAGCGGCAGATGGGTCGCCCTTTGCCCGTTCTTCTATTACCCTTTCCAGCATACTTTGTGCAAATGTAACACCGCATGCTTTAATTGCTTGTAAATCAACTGGAGCTAATAAATAAGGGTATTTTTTATCTTGCGAATGCCAAGCCGAATTTTCTAATAGGGAATCAATAACGCCAATTTTAGTTCCGTTAAGATCGCCTATTTTATTTTCAATGCTCTCTGTATTTAGTAATTCCGATATTGTAGGAGACGTATCTGAAATATCTAGCACGTCAGTGCCGCGAACTATCACTGGCGACGGACCAGGGTGATCGCCGGGCACCCAAGCTCTTCCAATTAGCGTGGCTCTCTCTACATCTTCTGGCAGACAATCTTCGGGTCTTAACTTCAAAGCAATATCTACTCCTTAAGATTAAATTGAGGCTAAAGTAGAAGGTGAGGGTATATACTAATCTGGAATACACTTTTGATGCTGTTCACCAAGGCCTTCTATCTCAAGTCGCATTTCATCTCCAGCTTTGAGGAAAACTGGGTCAGGTTTTACCCCTAAACCAACTCCCGGCGGGGTCCCCGTTGATACAATATCACCAGGATACAATGTGAAGAATTGGGATAAATAATGAACCAAAAATTTAACTCCAAATATCATTGTACTCGTACTGCCATTCTGATACGTCTTTCCGTTAACAACTGTACTCATTTTAAGGTTTTGGGGGTTTGGTATTTCATCCTTAGTAACAAGCCACGGACCCGTGGGCCCAAAGGTGTCGCAGCTTTTTCCCTTTGTCCATTGGCCCGATCTCTCAGCTTGAAAGGCTCTTTCTGAGACGTCATTAACAATACAATATCCAGCTACATGCTCCATAGCATTTTCTTCAGCTACGTATTTCGCTGTTTTTCCTATAACGAATCCTAGTTCAACCTCCCAGTCGGTCTTCTCGGAAGTTTTTGGGATACGAACATCGTCATTAGGCCCACATATTGCAGAGTTTACTTTCATAAAAATTATAGGTTCTGACGGCGGTGTAGCTCCTGTTTCCGCAGCATGATCCGAATAGTTAAGGCCAATACAAATCATTTTACCGACATTACCTACACAGGCCCCTAAACGAGTATTCGCGGATACGACTGGTAAAGCGGACAAATCCTGGTTCACGAGCATATCAAAAGTGCTATCGTTTATCGTACTTGGATTAATATCCTGAATTATGGAAGACAAATCTCTTATCTGACCCCCGGAATCAAGTATGCCAGGTTTTTCAGAACCTAACTCACCAAAACGTAGTAACTTCATAAATTGTCACTCCTATTTATCTAACCCAAAACCCTGTATAACTATTATATCTAGCTTGTTACAGTCTCACCAGCTCGGCTCTTAGTGTCAAGAAAGGTTTAAAAGAATAATTAAAATAACTATCCAAATTTAAAACTTACTCTAAATCTTTTTTTAAGGGGTAGATGTCTTGATTGATGAAGCAATTGGAATTGGGTGCGACTGGGGCACGACAAGTCTTAGGGCATATTTGCTAGGCAGAGACGCTCAGATACTTGAGAAGATTGAGGCTCAAAAAGGGATCATGTCGGTAAAAGACGGTGATTTTGAAAAAGTATTTGAGGAAATTGCAGGAACATGGATGGATTTATATCCAACCTGTCCAATTGTCTTATCTGGAATGATAGGAAGTCGCCAGGGTTGGTTAGAGGCTCCCTATGTACAATGCCCTGCGCAGCTTAATCAGCTTGCAAAAAAACTTACGGTTATCAATTTGATTAGGAAGAGAAAAGTTTTTTTAGTTCCAGGGCTCACCTTTAAAGATGAAGAAGGTATTCCTGACGTGATGCGAGGAGAAGAAATCCAAATATTAGGTTCATCCTCCACTGTCGATCAAAAAGAGCAACTTATTTGTTTACCTGGAAGTCATAGCAAGTGGGTCAGGGTTTCTTGCAGTAATGTAATAGCATTTTCTACTTATATGACGGGTGAAACGTACGAGGCAGTGCGCCAAAATACTATTCTCAGTAAAACCTTAAAGCCAGACGCTTGGAGCGAAGAAGCTTTCATGAGTGGCGTTCAATATTCTAAGAGGAATAAAAACATCCTTTCTCAACTTTTTCACGTGCGTACTCAGATACTCTTCAACGAATTATCTACTGACGAATCAACTTCGTTTCTCTCCGGCCTTTTAATAGGACATGAATTAAAATCAGCACTGCACAACTCTAATGGTCTCGAAATTCATCTTATCGGTGATAAGGCTCTAACTAAAATCTATGGTGATGCTATCAGTGAATTTGGCAGAACAGCAATACAGGTAGACGCGGATATAGTTACTGATGGCTACTACGCATTATTAAAACAAATAGCAGAGCATGTTGGATGACACAGAGCCTTATTTCATTCTTACAAAAAAAGCCACTTGTCGCGATTCTGCGCGGCGTCCAATCCAATGAGATAATAAGTATAGCAAGAGTTCTTGTTGACAGTGGCTTCAGCATAATTGAAGTTCCGTTAAATTCCCCCGATCCGCTGGCTAGCATTACGAACTTGTCCAATGAATTTGGCGAGAAAATATTGATTGGGGCAGGAACAGTTTTACAAAAAACTGATGTTCTAGACATAAAAAACGCTGGCGCCAAATTAGCAGTGGCACCGAATGCAAACCCAGAGGTAATCGCAGCTGCAAAGGATGGAGGATTAATTACGATACCAGGTATTGCTACTCCAACAGAAGCTTTCGCTGCGATAAGCCTAGGCGCAGATGCACTAAAACTTTTTCCAGCTGAAAGTGCACCTCCTGAAGTTTTGAAAGCCATTAAAGCCGTACTACCCAGCCCTTTTCCCNTGCTTCCTGTAGGTGGTATNACACCNNAAAAGATTNNACCNTATNTACAAGCGGGAGCGTCTGGATTTGGNCTAGGGTCNGCGTTGTACAAGCCGGGTTCATCAGCCAAAGANGTTCATGAAAAGGCTNAAAAATTTAACCACGCCCTNAAAGANGTAAGCTNTGNANCTAGTNACTAGCTTTACCAAATCTAGGCTTGAAGAGACTTTGTTAAAAGAAAAAATAGATTTACTAAAAGTTNCTATTTNATTTTTTCTAAAACTCACTAAATACGGGTAGTATANNGANTTANAANCATNCTAAAATCTAGTGTTGATGATCCTNCTTATTTCAATATGCTTTCAACTAGNCGCTANNCAAGAATACTAGCTAAGATTTTATTTTAAGGAAATTGTTTATGGCCAATGACGACAATATCACTCTAGTAGGAGACGTAATCGAGAAAGCTCTAANATGTGGTGCAGACGCAGCTGATGTTGTCTACTTCCAGAACAACTCTTTGTCAGTTGCCCAAAGGCTAGGCANACCAGAAGCAATAGATCGGTCTGAGGCAANGGACTTAGGTTTGCGTGTTTTTATTGGGGCAAAAAACGCCAGCATTTCAACAACCGACCTTCAAGACAGCACAATAGATNAGGTTATTGAACGGGTAATATCAATGGCCAAAGAATCTCCTGAAGATAAATNCGCTGGNATTGCAANCAANGATTTAATCGCAAAAGAGTTCCNAAATATAGAAATGTTTGACCCCACAGAGCCCTCNCCTTCAGTATTAACGGAACGCGCAGACTTGGCAGAGGAGGCTGCGCTCGCTGTTAAGGGCGTCAATAACTCAGAGGGAGCNGAAGCATCATGGTCNCAGACNACTGTAGTACTAGGAATTAGCAATGGGTTTATTGGATCTTACAAAAAAAGNAGCCATAGCGTTAGTGCAGTTGTACTNGCAGGAGAAGGTCAGAACATGGAAAGAGACTATGACTACTCTTCATGCTGTTTTGCCGAAGACCTGGAAGACCCCAGCGTTGTGGGGAAAACCGCTGGAGAAAGAGCCGTAAAAAAGCTTTACCCCAAAAGACCCGCTAGTGCGGGCATTCCTGTTATTTACAGCCCAAGAGTTAGCAGCAGCTTAATCGGTCACTTAGCAAACGCTTTAAACGGAAACTCAATCGCCCGTAGAACTAGCTTTTTACAAAACTCGTTGAAACAGCAAATTTTCTCACCCGACATAAGAATTATCGACGACCCTCATCGACCGAGAGGCCTGAGATCTAAACCATTCGATGCAGAAGGTTTAAACACTTGTAAAACANGGATTGTGGAGGATGGTTGCATTAANTCNTGGTTTTTAGACCTNGCTACAGCNCGACAGCTTGATGCAACCTCAACAGGCCACGCGGCGCGGTCCACGGCTGGAAACCCCAGCCCAGCTCCAAGCAATCTGTATATGGAAGCAGGGACGATGACACCGGACATGTTAATGNGNGATATCAAAACGGGCTTATACGTGACGGAATTAATGGGCATGAGTGTAAATATGGTTACTGGGGACTATAGTAGGGGAGCTGGTGGTTTCTGGATTGAAAATGGAGTTTGCACTCATCCCGTTAGTGATGTTACCGTTGCAGGCAACTTAAAAGATATGTTTANAAATCTTNAANCAGGTAATGANCTTGAATTTAAACGAGGNACTGATGCGCCAACTATTCGAGTGGATGGCATGACAGTCGCTGGGCCCGGCAGTTGATAGAAATTTATCCTAATTTTTTAATAAAATTCGCANATAATTCTGCTGATAGGATATAAAATTCGAAAGATTCACTGCCGTACTTTTCAAATTGGGAGATAGCCACTTTGGATTCCCAGCATAAAGAGTCGAAACGAACCAATACTCGCGTTCTTGTCGGTCGACTTTTCAAGGATTATGTAAAACATCAGCTAGGTTGGCTNGCTANTGCCTTACTTCTNATGGCAGTTGTCGCGGCGACAACTGCTTCTCTGGCTTTTTTAATGGAAACCATTTTAGATGACGTTTTCACAGCGCGAGATAAAACTAGCCTTTACATTGCAGCAACCACGGTTATGGGTTTATTTCTATTAAAGGGTTTAGCGACCTATGGCCAAACCGTTATAATGAGTTTGGTTGGGCAACGTATTTTAGCTGATATCCAAAAGCGAATGTTNAGCCACCTTACATATGCTGATTTATCTTTCTTCCAAAGCCGCTCCAGTGGAGAGCTTATAGCGCACTTCATTAATGATNTAGAGAAAATGCGGGGTACAGTCGCGAGCGTCATTACCGCAATAGGACGGGATAGTTTAACATTAATTTTTTTAATCGGGGTGATGTTTTATCAAGATTGGCTTCTCACTCTAGCATCCTTCTTTGCCTTTCCCACCGCTATTTTACCGCTTGTAAAAATTGGTAAGAAGATCCGAAAAGTCTCTGCTAATACACAAGAGGAGATCGGACAATTTACTGTTATTCTTAACGAAGTCTTTAGAGATATACGGCAGGTCAAATCCTATTGCATGGAGAAATANGAACAAACACGTANTAACCTTCTAATAGATAAAATATTCAAGTTGGTTTTTAAAGCTGCACGCACAAAGGCTGCCGCCTATCCAATAATGGAGACTTTGGGAGGGANCGCTATAGTTATCGTTATCTGTTATGGCGGATGGCAAGTCATAGAAGGAGACAGAACAACTGGAACATTTTTTTCATTTGTAACGGCTCTTTTACTTGCATACGACCCAGTAAAAAAACTTGTTAATCTTAACGCCCAATTGCAGGAAGGGCTNGCTGCTAGTGAGAGAATCNTTGGTGTATTAGACATCAAACCTAAAATCGTTGANAGGAGCGATGCTATACAACTTAAAGAAGTGACTGGGGAGATTTTGATTGAAAACCTTTACTTTTCCTATGATGGCACGTCCCCAATTTTAAGCAATTTATCGATGCAAATACCAGCTGGACAAACGATTGCCCTCGTCGGGCATTCTGGTTCTGGAAAGAGCACACTCCTTAATTTAATGACACGGTTTTTTGCTCCTGCATCCGGCCTCATTTTACTTGATAATACAGACATTCAAAAAGTAACACTCTCNTCACTACGCCAAAACTTCGCAATCGTTAGTCAAGATGTTTCTCTCTTTAATGAAACAATAAAAGCAAATATTTGTTACGGTAACCCCGAGGCCTCTGACGAGAAAATTNTNGAAGCTGCCAAAAATGCNGCTGCACATGAATTTATAACTCAATTACCAAATGGATATGAAACCGAAGTTGGGGAAAACGGTGTAAAACTTTCGGGTGGACAAAGGCAACGCTTAGTTATTGCCCGAGCGATGTTAAAAGATGCACCGATTCTATTATTGGATGAAGCAACGTCNGCNCTAGATTCTGAATCCGAAAAATNCGTTCAGGTTGCACTGCAGAAACTTATGCATAACCGNACAACAATTGTCATTGCACATCGTCTTTCAACCATNCAATCAGCTGANATGATCTATGTACTCGATGAAGGCAAGGTGGNTGAATTTGGAAAACATGCGGAACTTTTAAAACGTAACGGCGTCTACGCAAACCTCTATAAAATCCAGTTTTCTGAAGCAAAAGACGATAATAACCTTAATGTTTCTGCTGAAGAAATCANGGCCAACTAATGTGGAAATATATCCGAAAAAACGAAACATGGCAGAAAGTTGCTAGTTGGATTATCGCATGCCTNATCCGTTTTCTCGCATTTTCAGTGAAATGGAAAATGATTATTCCGCCNACAACACAGNGCATANTCAACTCAGGCAAACCAATTATTTTGCTTTTTTGGCATAATCGAATTTTATCTATGCCTGCTGGTTGGGATGTATCAAGACGCATTACGCTTCTGAGATCGGCACATAGGGATGGGCTACTGATTGGCCGCGCAATTTCGTTTTTAGGGTACAAGACCGTTGCTGGTTCTTCAAATAAAGGTGGGGCTATAGGCTTGAGAAAGCTTTTAAAGGAATTGCAAAAAGGGCGATCCATTGGGATAACTCCTGACGGTCCTAGAGGCCCAAGAATGAGAATGACTGCTGGAGCCATAGCTGCGGCACGCTTAGGAGGAGCCCCTATCATTCCAGTGGCTTGGAACACAAAACATCGAAAGTTACTAGGAACTTGGGATAGAATGATACTGGCAAGACCTTTTTCGGAAGGTATTTTCATTTATGGTGAACCTATAGAAATTCCAAAAAAGTTAACCGATGAGGAAATAGAAAAATATCGGATAAATGTTGAAAAAAAACTTAATGAACTATGCCAAGCAACAGAAAATGAATATGGACACACC
>PCAV01000089.1 GCA_002730675.1 Rhodospirillaceae bacterium
AATTTACAATAACATGGCCGTCTACTTTTCGTTCTAGTTTTTCAATGAAGTTCAATCTAGGAAAACTTCGTGAAAATAATGGAATTAGGCGAGCGTCAGTTTCTATAAAGCATGGTGTTTTAAGTTTATTCGATAAATCTTCGAAGCAGTTTGCAAATCTTAGTTCATCGCCTATCCCTTGTTCTTGGAATATAAATAAGGTGCCATTATTTATATCTTTTCCATCCCATTCAGGGGGTAGCCCTAACCGTTCAATATACATCTCTGGCTTTAAGTGCCGGCATTTTGCGGCAACCCAGCCATTTTTGAGATCACCATTTGCCAGCAAACCGAGCGCGTGGTTCCATTGTATGGCAACATCAGTTGGCTCAGAAACCAACGCCCTTTGATACCAGATAAAAGCGTCAAACTTTTTTTCGGCTACCAAATTCCAAAATCCAAAGTTATTTAGAGCACTTTTGGCATCGGGTTTAAGTATCAAGCTTTTTTGCAAGTTGTGGTAAGCACGTTTCCCTGTTGCTATTCTAGATTTGAAGAAATAAACCTCTGGATGATCAATTTTTTGCTGCAGGATGACGTTTAAAACTTTGCTAGTTAAATCTCTCTGTCCAGCCTGAAGCAAGGCGCCCGCAAGTTTTACTTTCCATTCCAACTGGTCGGGGTTTAGCGTTACCGCTTTGTTCAAAAGTTCAACTGCTTCTAGAGCGATTTTTTCGCGTTCCTCATCATTTTTACTCTGTTCTAGGATTTCGTCTCTAGAGAATAACTGCCCGAGGTTGAACAACGCGTCTGCATTTGATGAATTTAGGTCTATCGATTTCCTAAAAGCTAGCTCGGCTTCTGCCATTTTGCTCAAGGCAAGTAGGGCACATCCATAGTGGTTATGAGCCTGGCTATCTTCGGGTTTTAGTTCAATGGCATCTTTCAAATACCGTTCGGCCTGTTCGTTATTTTCTAACTGGTAATAGGCAACACCAAGAAAATGAACTGCATTTGGCTCTTTTGGGGATGCTTTCAAGGCTTTAAGGTAATAATTTCTTGCAATTTCTATTTTTCCAGCATTCTGGCATTCGAGACCGTTTGCAATGAGTTTTTCAATGTCTTGAGGTGATATTTGGCTCGATTCCTGCATAAAAGTTCCTTAATAATTTCACCGAGATAACGCCACAAAAAGGCATAAGAGCGGCAAAAGCATTTAACAGTTAAATACACTGTTTCTTGGAATAACGCATGAGCTTTTAGCATTGAATTTCCAATAAATATAATGGATGGGCTTTCTCCTAAAGTTGGCCCCATTTTTGCATTCATACGTTTAATGATGTTTTGTAACTCATACTCTTAATTATAAAAGGTTTACACATGTCGTTAACCACGTCCTTACTACATGCCCGGTCGGGAATGATTGCCGCGCAATCTGGCCTAGACGTGGTATCGCGCAACATAGCTAACGCTGAAACTGAGGGATATACCAAAAAATCCCATAATCAAGAAAACTTGGTCATAGGTGGTGTTGGGCGCGGGGTAAAGACGAATGAGGTCACCCGAAAGGTAAATGACAATCTACTGCGAGAGTTAAGAGATCAAAATGCTTCCATAGAAAAATTAGACGTTCTGGATGAATTCTTAGGACGCCTGGAGTTAGAGTTCGGCAAACCAGGTGATAAAAAATCTATTGCCGATAAAATGACAGCATTAAAAAGTGCTTTTCAAACCCTTTCCGCAGCACCAGAAAGTTCGGCTAGTGCTATTGCATTGGTAACGGCAGCCGATGATTTGGCTAGGTCTTTTAATAGTTTCAGTATCCTAATACAAGATCTTAGAGCAGAGGCTGATAATAGAATTTCTGATTTTATAGATTCTACAAATACTGATTTGGGTCTAATAAAGGACTTAAATACTCAGATTGGGCAACGAAATGCTGCCGAAAAATCGACAGCCGATTTAGAGGACAGGCGAGATCAATTGCTTTTAAGCATTAACAAAAATATCAGTATTGGTTCATTCAAAAGATCAAATGATCGATTAACAATCTCGACTGCCGATGGAAGACTCATGTTGGATGACACCCAGATACCGCTGGCTTTCAACGCAACCTCTTCATTTGTGGCGTCGACGACGGGAAATGGTGTAACTTTGGGTGGGGTTGATATCACGGCAAACATTAAAACAAGAGACGGTGTCGTATCCGGATTGTTAACGCTAAGAGATACAGTATTACCCCAATTCCAAACTAAGCTCGACGATTTAGCTCTTGAGATTGCAAAACAGCTAGATGTTGTCGACGTTGGTGGTGGGGCTAGTGAGGCTTTAAACCTCTTCACAGACTCTTCTGGAAACGCGCCAGCAGCTTTTACTCCAGCAGATAATTTTACGGCTGGTTTCGCAGGCAATATTCAAGTGCGGGCCGCCTTAAAAACAAGTCCAACCCTTGTAACTGATCCGGCAGGGGGATACACGACTCTTGGTAAATCAGATAATAAGCTCCAGCTCGCTATTATCGCATTATTTGAGGGGCAAACCGCTCTTTCACAAGCGCCGACAATTAATAATACAATTGAGGGTTTCGCTTCAGCACTCGTAGGAGATGTCGCCACCAGCAAAGCGGAATACGAAACGCAGCTAAAATTCCAAACGGTTTTCCGAGATCAAGTTCGAGATCGGGTTGAAAATGAAAGCGGCGTAAATACGGATGAAGAATTAACAAATTTAATTACTTTAGAAGCAGCTTTTGGTGCATCGGCAAGAGTACTAAATGCTGTGCAACGGGCGTTTGACGAAGTAATTAATATACTCTGAGTGATGGTGAGGTTATCCAATGAGAATTTCAAATATAACTCAATTCAACAGGCTTCAATCGAGCCTTAGAGAGCTGAATGCTGGATTGGCGATAGCCGAAGAACAAATTAGTACGGGTAAGCGTGCCACGAGGTTTTCGGGCTTAACCGGAAACGATGCTAGAATATCGATCGAATTGCGCACTTCTATATCTACCAGGGAGACGTACATTGATAGCATTAATTCAACCAAACTGAGAGCTGAGGTTGCCAATGCCGCCTTATTGGAAATGCAAACGCTGGCAACGGACCTAAGGGTAGAATTAATCAAACAAACGCAAGATCTATATAAAGAAAACCTGCCTATCATGAACGAGTTTGCAAAAACGCAAATCGACAGGCTTGCTAATTTATTAAATTCGCAAGTTGCTGGCGTGTTTGTCTTCTCGGGACCAGCCTCTAATAAACCGCCAATAGCCGACCCAGATGCGATAAGAACTAATTTTTCGAGTACTGTGAATACTGTTGTTGACGCAGTAACTAATACTGCGGCGACAATTCAAGGTAGTTCTGATACTCAATTCAATGATAAAATTGGCACACTTGCAGACAATAACCCCTTTTCGGCGAATGCTGTTGATAAAGAAGTCCGGGTATCACATGCCAATCATGGCTTAAAGGTCGGCGATAAAATTACTTTTAATGCCGCCACCACTTTTGCCGGTGGTGTAGATATGAATGATACCTTCTCTGTGATAGAAATTCTCAATGCAAATAGTTACAAGGTTGAGGCTAAAACTCAGCCTGATGCGATTGTTAATGGTGGTGGAGCTGGGGTGACGTATATCGCGAATGGTTTTAACGGGCTAGGAAGTCTCGCCCCAGAAACTGAAGTTACTATCAATGCTGGAGCTGGGCTCAATGTATCGTATGGTGAATTGGGTAATCAGGAAACATTTGCGAATCTTTTTGAAACGTTAAATATATTTGCAAATGTTCAAGTGGCTGCTGGGGCGAACGAAGCACAAAAACAAGCTAATGAGGCTGAATATAGGACATTGGTTGACAACGCGCGTACTGTTGTTGAGCAAGCATTCGACGATATTAATAGAATGGTAGCAGACTTGGGAGGAGACTTATCAAGATTGGAATCTGCCAAAGAAACTCATAAAAATGAAATTGAGCTCATAACCAAGCAGCTAGATGATGTTGAAAATATCGACTCTTTTGAAGCCATTAATCGTTTTCAGGCCCTTAGATCACAGATAGAGGCTTCATATCAGATAACTGCAGCTTCTAGAGGCTTTTCTTTGCTAAACTTCCTTTAAAAAGTTGAGGTTTAAAAAAACTAAAAATCTAGTAGACAAGAGTGTAAAAACATGTTATCGGTTTCTATTAAGCTACGGTAAAATACCGTCGTCGTCACTTTTTTTACTCCAGAACGGAGGGAGATGTGGATACAGTAAAATTAAATACCAGTCCGCCACCGGTTGCAGAACAGTCAAGTAGGCAAACCGCGTCGGCACAAGGCACTTCCCAGCTTCAGGAAACTAGTCAGAAACGAAGTACAGCGGGGTTGTTCATCACGCCGGTCATCCAGTTTGATTCTGAAACCCTCGCAGTTATTTTCAGGGTCAGGGATGGTCTTTCAGGCGAAGTAAAACAGGAATATCCTCAAGAAAGTGTAGCCAAGGGACGTCAGGCCGATGCAGAGGCGACGGCACAACGGGGCGAAACTTCACCAACTTTTGTACCAAGCAAAGTCCAGGACATAGCAGTTCCGACAGTTGATGCATCCAATAATGGCGGCGTTCAAGTCAGCCTTGTTTCAAATGGAGAAGAGACACAATCAAATGGCAACGCTNCGGGAGGAGTAGCTACATCAACTGCTGGAGTAGCCAAAGGACTTGGCAATACTTAACGCGTGTTGTCTGGTAAATGGATTTACAAGATAAACGTGCTGAAGGTACATAGTAAGATTATATGAGCTGGCAACTATAGGTGCGCCGGCTTAAAGTCGTTGGGCAATCGCCCAACTAAAAATTGTTATGCTTCCGATCAATGTATGGTATTTACAATTAACTGGGGTTACTAAGTTTATTTATCAACTTTACCGATGTTGAGGTGGTTATGGCCGATAGTGATAAAGAAAAAGTTGAGCAGTTAATTCAGGATGGATTGGCGCACCACGACGCCGGCGAAGTTGAGCAAGCTAGAGATGCTTATTTACAAGCACTAGAATTAGAACCAGAAAATGCCAAGACGTTAGACCTAGCGGGTCTCCTTTGTATGCAGTGCGGTGAACCGACTGCAGCCGAGGAGTTTTATTCATCCGCGGTTAAAATAGAGCCAGATAACACGCGCTTTTTGCTTCACTTAGGCATTCTTCATCTTGAGCAAAATGAATTTAGTAAATCAGAGGAAGTACTTAGAAAAGTAATAGAACTCGACCCCGATCATTCAGATGCAAGATTATATATCGCTTTGGGTAAAAGAGCCGGCGGTGAACGAGAGGANGCANTAGCACTGCTTGAGGNTGCCGAAGAATTAGATAGACAAAACGCTAATTATAAAAAATGGTTGGGTTTGCTCTCATTAGAAATGGGCGACCTGGTCATTGCGCTTGAATACACAAATCGCTCCATCGAGCTAGACCCCCTAGATATCTCGGTTTACAGTCAGTTAGGCGCCATACTTAATGAAATGGACGACTTTGATCTTGCGGTAAAATCATATACTGCGGGTTTAAAAGTTGACCCAGATGATATGCGATGCCGAGCAGGATTGGCATCNACTTTTATAAAACTTGGAAAACTAGATGAGGCAAAACGAGAAATAATTGAAGCAAATAAAAAGGGAGGTGAAGAACACCCAATGGTTCTTTCAGTCTCAGCATTGGTAGACTCCTTGTCGGGACAAAAACAGGAAGCGTTGGACAAAATTGAACGTGTCTTAACNACTGAAAGCAGTAGTTTGGATATTCTTCTTTTGGCCCACCAACTGATGGTTAATCTAGANGAAGATGAAAAGGCAGAGGAAATATTGGAAACTATGCAAAGTCTTGCGCCAGATGATGCTCGNGTAATGACTGCTCTACTTGCTTAGTTATCGTGAATTAGCTCTTTATTTTGTCGAAAATTAAATTTTTTAAAACTAGGCGTTAGCGTAGGCTTTATATCCCTGCGGCCGTGATTTGAAAGCTGGTGCAGCATGGGCCTGTATCCCACGNTCNTTTTTCACAGCGTCAATAACAATTTTAATAACGCTCTCAGTTGCATCGTGAGATCCTCTGAGGACAATCATATTTTCCGACAATATACCTCTAAATTTTTTATATAATTTGCGCAAATCCTCGCGCTCTTCTTCGTTTAAGCAATTAACTGAGTCTCTCTGTTCCTGAAGTCGTTTTTGCGCGTCTTCATAAACCCGCGATAGATGAAGCTTGCGTGATTGNATTGATTCTAGTTCATCAAAATCTTTATCATTTAAAATACTGGTTTCTTTNATTAAAAGCTCCATTAAATGCGTCATGCTATCAACGAAGTTTTCTACAATTAATCGAGCTTCAGTCATTTTTTNCCNCCTGCATTGTAGAAAGCTGACGTGTGATTGATTTAGCTAATCCAANTCCTCCTGCCTTAGATGCNGCCTTACCATACTCTTGGATNAGGAAGTCTCTAAATATTGCTTCGCCATTTCCTCCACCCATNAATCCATCCGTTTTTAGTCCCTTGAACATATGGCCGAACATTTGTGATAAAAACATACCCTCAAACTGCCTAGCAACNGTCTGAATTTTCTCGTCTGAAAGAGATGTTTTAGATANACTCGCGGGGGNAGGATANTTGTTNAGTTTATTTAAAACCGTTCCNGCNAAGTTATTTTGGATCNTATTCATATTAGTACCTTTCTAGAGCAATTCTATTTCTGCCTGTAATGCACCAGCTGCTTTTATAGCCTGTAAAATAGAAATCATGTCGCGTGGCCCAATTCCAAGTGCATTTAGGCCATCAACTAGTTCTTGTAATGTAACGCTATTAGATAAGACACTAAGTCGCTTATCTTCGTCCTCGTCAATCTCGATCTGTGTTCTNGGAACGGTTACTGTTTCNCCTTCTTCAGAGAACGGAAGTGGTTGTGATACCTGTGGNGTTTCTGTTATACGGATNGTCAGGTTTCCCTGTGCAATTGCAACAGTACTTATTCGGACATTTTCTCCCATAACGATTATGCCGGTTTGTTCGTCTATTACCACTTTCGCCGAGATATCGGGGGTTACCCGAAGTTGTTCTATATCAGTAATAAGTGCGACCATTTTGCCTCGATAATTATCAGGAACGACAAGTGCTACTGTCGCAGAGTCTCGAGACTGAGCGATTGGCCCTCCAACAAAACTATTTATCGCTTGAGCGATCCTCCTAGCGGTAGTGAAATCGGGGTTTCTCAACGATATTCTTAGTGTGTCCAACCCCTGCAAATCAAACGATATTTCACGTTCTATGATTGCTCCACTGGCAATTCTTCCATTAGTTGGAACACCCTTGCTAATTTCTGCGCCTGCGCCTCCGGCTGAAACACCACCAACAGCAACCGGTCCTTGTGCTACAGCATAAACTTCCCCATCCGCACCAACTAGCGGAGTAACTAATAATGTCCCACCCAAAAGACTATCAGCGTCACCTATTGCACTCAACGATAAGTCGATTCGCGTGCCTTGTTTGGCAAATGGCGGAAGTGTGGCTGTTACCATTACAGCTGCTACGTTATCGGTTTTTAGAGAGTCATCACGTGCATTTACCCCTAATCTCTCGAGCATACCTACTAGGCTTTCTCTTGTGAAAATGGACGAACTCAGAGTATCACCTGTTCCATTGAGGCCGACGACCAAACCGTAACCGATTAGCATATTTTCTCGTACGCCTTCGAAATCAACAATATCTTTTATTCGGGTTTGTGCATCCAGGGCTTTAATATCAAAGACAATAAAAACAAAGAGAATCGGCAGAAATCTTGATGTTTTTCGTATTGCTGTCGAAGAAAATTTTAGAAAGTCCATCATAATGGGTACACCTAGGTTCATTAAGTCTCTATACATTTTTCGCTAACTCATTCTATGCTAAATTTGTGCCAGTTTCATTACAGAGAGACGTTTTACCTATCATTGGTTATTAATTTCTTTTCGCTTTCGAGCTCATTCGTTGTCAAAAGTGTTAAGCCATCCTGGGATTTCTTGTTTAAATTTTTTTTTTAAAAAAACAAGAGCAACGGAAACCAGTATGATGTCACCAGCTTCATGTTATACTCACCAAATTGAATAGTTATTGGATAGAAACTGAGAAATGAAAGTTGATCCAGCTCGACGCACCAATGTGTCAAATACCAAAAGATCAAAGGGTACAGTTCAAAGCACGGATTTAGCTTTCACAAGTGTGCTAGATGCTGAACTAAGGACCGAGCCATCGACCGCCAACCTCAAAGTATCGACAGTAGATGCGCTGTCGCCTGTTGAATTAGAAAGGGCGGATTCCGACAATAAGCATGCTAGTTCTCGAGCCACCCTAATCTTAGACCGACTAGAAGATATTAGGCAAGGCCTTCTGATCGGCGCAATTTCCAAACCTAGATTGGAAGAGCTGGCTGGAACAATAAAAGAAACACGGGATTCTGCGTTGAATCCAGAGATGAGCGATATTTTGGACGAAATCGAATTAAGGGCAAAGGTAGAATTAGCAAAACTTGAAGGTAGTTAGCATATTACTCTCAAAACTTAAAATTCGTCTTTATGAGACTGATCTCCCAAAGATTAAAAGAAAATTGATAAACAATTATTACGTGTAGACTAAAAAAAAAAAACTTTCTGTTGCTGTTTTTCCTCTGGATTCATATACTCCCGCCTCTTGCAGATGCAGCGATTAAGAATATTGGAGGTACGATATGGGAATAACGCTTTCGCCGGACTACAAACCGTCGGAAGAAGAGGAGTTTATGAATCCTCAACAGCTTGAATATTTCCGTCAAATGCTGCTTAATTGGCGCGCCGAACTCGTGCATGAGGCTGGAGAAACCCTCAGTGATTTGAATGAAGGTAACTTGCAGCAACCTGATATGGCAGATAGGGCTTCCTTAGAAACCGATCACCAACTCGTGCTTCGAACTAGAGACCGTGAGCGGAAGTTGATTTCAAAAATTGATTCTGCCCTTAATCGAATCGATGAGGGTAGCTACGGATATTGTCAAGAAACAGACGAACCAATTAGTTTGAAAAGACTAATGGCGAGACCTATCGCCGATCTCTCGCTAGAAGCGCAGGAACGCCATGAAAGATTAGAGAGAACTCATAGAGACGACTAACCCTAAACTCTTGGGTTAGTCGGACACGTACTGCAATGTCTTTGATGATTAAAATGGCATAAGTATTTCAAGAACCTGCGCTCCAAAGCGCATCTGTTGAAGATCATTTAGTTGTCCGCGGCCTCCATAGGCGATCCTGGCTTCAGCCATCTGGTCGTAGCTCACTGTGTTTGCTGAAGCTATATCTTGAGGTCTCACAATACCGCCAACTACAACTTCTCTTACTTCAAAATTTACCCGGATTTCTTGCCGGCCAAATAGGACTAAATTTCCGTTAGGTAGTCTTTGTGTTACAACGGCCGCAATACGCAAATTCACTGTTTCTTCCCTATTAATGCGGCCTCTTCCGTCATTAGCCATGTTAGAACTAAAATTCAGAAAATTATCAACGGGAATTGCTGGTTTTGGCGGACTGAACCCAAATAAGCCACCGAGATCAAAATCGTCGCTGGCGCTTCGATCATGCCGGGTTCGATTATCGAGTTGTGCTTCGTCTGCTATTGCAACGACAACAGTAATGATGTCCCCTACCTCGCTCGCCCTTTGATCTTTGAAAAATGCCCGTGAACCCTCTTGCCATAATGAGTTGTATTGCCGGGTCGCTCTGGAAGGATTAGGCATTGGCATGGAAATTGGCTTATATCCCTTCGCATTATGCGGGTTAGTTATATTGGTGAGTTCAGGCGAATGCCCGAGCCGTGAAAGCCTATCTAGCGTGTTGCAAGATGAAAGTACTAATACCAATGACGAGAATAACAGAAACTTTACAAAACACTTAAGATTGATAATTAACATATTGGCTGGCTCCCTATAATGATATTAGTTTCCTTAGAACAATCTTTATCTAAGGATTGTTGTGGTTGGTAAAACGACGGCGGTGTTGGGTCCCAGCACACGAGCTTCTATGATACGCTTACTTCTGGGGTTTTTTACCCGTATAACCTGGTTCCTTGAACCAGGCTCTACCGAAATCCCTCTCGTTGAGAGAGACATTGTTTTATTTTTAAAGTGGAGCGTGACAAATTCGCCCTTTTTTATTAGCTGCTGAGGACGTATATCGGACAGACGGATCAATCTGCCTGCTGTGAGTGGTCTTTTTGATACGTGATCCAATAACTGTTCCATGGATCCAACGATCCCAAAGGATTGCTGTTTTATTCGGACTTTTCTCCATGCTATATCTTTTTCGTTTATGAGCTGTCCGGCACCAATGTGTTTATTTGGAACAGGCATCGGAATTACAGCAAATGCTTTTCCTTTAAGGATAATATTTTGATCTCCACTCGCCGCGGAGTGTGTGTTTACAACTA
>PCAV01000090.1 GCA_002730675.1 Rhodospirillaceae bacterium
GTATAACGCCGTTAAGCGAAGATCTTCATAAAAGAAAACAAAATTTCCACTTATATGAAGAACAAGTCGAAACAATCAATGAATTTTCACGCCAGCAACCGACCGTAGTTGCCATTTTGGATGAAGTATCAAAAATTTTACCAGACACGGCTTGGATAAGACGATTTCATTTAAAAGACGACGAACTTGTCCTGCAAGGTTTTGCCTCTAATGCCTCCGACGTAGTGGCAATCCTTGGCAGTTCAGCAATGTTCGAATCTCCAAGCCTGCGTTCACCGATAACCCGAGAACCCGAGAAGGCAATCGAAAGGTTTAATTTAGTTGTAAGGGTACGTTTCTAATGACAAGTTTGTCTGTAAAGCCTATGAGCCCTGGCAAGGCGTGGTTAATACTCATCGGATTATTTTTCGTTCTAGCGTGCGCCATCTATTGGCCGCTGAATGAATTCCGTCAACAGCAATTGCAATCCGAAGCTAATCTCGAACGATTGGTTTTGAAAAAACGTAGTATCATTGAAGGTAACAAACAACTCTCGTCGAACGTCGCAGCTGTAAAAAAAGAAATTAACCAATCCAAGCTGATCGAGCTCTCAAGTTCTAGCAAGGCTATGAACCAACTTCAAACAACTGTGAGAGAAATATCAGCAAGACACTTAATAAGCCTTACCCAAATGCAAATTTTAAACCCAAAAAAGAGGGGACCCCTTAGCCAGTTGTTCATATCTATAAAAGGTTATTCGTCGATACCTAAATTTTATCGGTTTCTAGTTGAGCTAGAAAATCATAAACCACTTATAAGAGTAACTAATGCTAATATTGTACCGTTTGGCAACAATAAGGGGCTTGCAAAATTGAACTTTAATTTCACGCTGACAATGCTAAACGGTGCCCCACTATGATTGGTTCGTATAAGTTTATTTTCTTGGTTGCTATCGCGTTAGTATCTTTGATAGTTCTCCCTTGGTGGCAACAAAATGGTTTGAGCCTTAAGAAGAATGAAGCAGAAAAACCTTCTAGGGAACTAGCCATCAACAAGGTCAAACCAAGATCAATAAATCCCTCCAATTTTTTAGAAAAACCAATCTTTAGCGAAAGCAGGCAGCCCGTAACCGTCACCACTAAGGGCAAGATTGAATTAAACAAGGCTAATCTCCTCCGAACATATAAATATCGAGGCACCGTTATAGATGGATCACGGAAAGCAATTATTCTCGAAAACAATGGAACAACAATACAAGCAGAATTAGGGTACGATATTGATGGATGGCAGTTGGTAAAAATTGAACTCGGTGAAATTATATTGTCTAATGGCTACAAAAAAATAAATCTCCTTGAAAAACCGACGAATAAAGTGAAGGACTTACAAAATAAAAAACGGGAAACGCGCTGGCTACCGGCATTAAAGAGTAAAGAATGAAAATAAAAAGGGTCATATTTTATTTTGTATGTTGTTTGGCCATTGTATCATGCCAATCAGTTAACAAGGCGCAAAAATACAAAAGCGCGATAGCTAAGCCAACAATATTGGCGACGAAAGAGCAAAAGTACAAAGCGCCCACAAACACAGCCCGTGCAAATCATTCAAGCTCTAAAGATGCTGCTCTGGTTTTTTCACCAGCTCAGCCAATAGAAGAAGATACAGTCATAAATTCTAAACCAAAAGAGTTCAAACAGGGGCATCTCACCCTTGAACTACAGGAAGTACGGATAGACCAAGCACTCAAAATTATCCTAGGAGATCTTTTAAAGCAAAGCTACGTCTTACCACCTAACCTTAAGGGTCGGGTTACTCTCAAAACCGCCAGTCCGTTAACCCAGGACCAGATGTATGCCATGCTCCAGTCTGTATTAAAGTTGAACGACTTGTCTTTGCGGAAGAGTAACGAAATAATAGAGATTATCCCTATTCCGTTGATTAACGTCGGCGCAACCCAATTCAGGCAGAACAAAAGTGCCGCGGGATATGGCATTGAAGCGATACCACTTCGACACATTTCCGCAAAAAAGATGGCAAAGTTACTAACCCCTCTTATTTCCAAAACAATGTCGATACCGCCTAGCAATGCAAACGATGTAATTCTTATCACGGGAATATCTGAAGACAGAAGAAAAGCTAGAAAAGCAATTGATTTGTTAGATATTGATCAAATGTCTAGGCAACATATCGGTCTATTCAAACTGAAAAATTCCACCCCTGAGGAAGTGATCTTGGAGCTAAACCAAATATTCCAGCCAAACGGTGGGTCCATCGTGAACTTTACCAGAATTGATAGACTTAATGCTATACTTGCGATAGCACCAACTAAAAATTATATCAAAAGAACAAAGACGTGGGTTCAACGGTTGGATAAAACAATTAATGCAGACCAAAGACGCCTCTTTGTGTATTTCGTAAATAACGGGCTTGCTGGTGATTTGGTAAAAACTCTCCAAGGCGTATTTGCGGCAAACCCCAATAGCCCAAACCCTATTGAAAGAAATAGCAATCAAAATTTAGAAACCGCCCCAGGCAATGAAAATACTTTGATTAGCCCCAGCCCAAGATTTAATTCTGACAAAAGAAGTAATTCAATACTGATATGGGCCACAGGCAAAGAGTATGAACTAATCTCAGAGGTTCTGAGTAAGCTAGACATGATGCCATCTCAGGTTCTCATTGAAGGTACTGTTCTGGAAGTAACGCTAAAAAACAATCTGAGGTATGGTTTAAAATATTTGATTGAAGCCGGTGAATTTCAATCGATATTCACTAGAGAGGGAAGCGCTATATCCCCCAATTTGCCTGGATTTAGTGCATCGGTAGGCGGTCCAAATAGCACCAAGGTGATTATAGATGCATTATCCGAACTGACAGATGTACGGGTTGTTTCATCGCCACAACTACTCGTAATGGATGGAGGGACAGCCCGCCTACACGTGGGAGATCAGGTTCCAATAGTCAAGCGGTCTTCTGCAACAACGGCGGCGGATAATGATAGGATTGTTAATGAAATTGAATATAGAAATACAGGCGTAACACTTGACGTTACACCTACGGTTAAGGGGAGTGGCTTAGTTAACCTTAAAATATCTCAAGAGGTGAGTGATGTGATAACGACTAGTAGTTCAAACATCGATTCACCTACAATTCAGCAAAGACAAGTAACAAGCGATGCCAGTCTGCCTAGTGGAACGTCTGTTGTATTGGCGGGCCTCATTCGCGAGATATCCAATGACAGCAGTTCAGGGATCCCATTACTGCATAACATACCTGGATTTGGCTTTCTTTTTGGCGTCAAAGGGGACTCTAGCCAGCGGACAGAGTTGCTTATCATTATCACACCCAAAATCATCAAACGGCAAAGCGAACTTAAAACAAGCACCGATAGGATCCTCAGAAAATATCAAAGTTTATTCGATTTACGCGAAATAAATTAAATAAGATGACCAACATCACTAAAGTAATACAAGGTATGTTTTTCCGCGGCGGCGTTTTTCTGAAGCTGATACCTATTGGCATTTATATATTATTCGGGGCATATAGTCATGCCACAGATAAAAACTTGGATTTTAATACGTCACTTAAAAAATTGGACGAAGCCGTAAAAGCTATAGGGAATAAAACAGGTACCGGCACCACCTTGTTTTATGATCCAATTAAAGATATTGCAGGCTCAGTCGATGGGGCTTTTTATAATCAGAAAGACAAAAACTGGGCAAAAGCAGCACTAACAATCTATGATTTTTATAGAGGCCTCGGTGGTGAAGCTCTTCAAAAAACTATCTACTTTAAACGGAAGGATGGCTCATTTTTAATCACGATCTCTGGTCAAAATAACGTCTGGCACGCATCTGCAGACAAAGCGCTTACATTCTTTTTATTCAATCTATTAGATCAAAGTGATGTTTTGTCGGGACATCATTTATCCGGTGTGTCTAGAACGCCCAACGAACATTTGGACCCAATAAAAGTACAGCTAACAAAACTTATTCAATCTGCCAAAATTCCCCCAACTCTTAACGCAGGAAAAGTATTAGAGCTACTACTTCCTAAGTCAGAAATAGCTATAGGAGGTAATGGCCTAAATGTAAGGGAGTATAAAACAACAACGGATGGTATTTCTGCAAAAGTATTGGCATCCAGTGATGCTAAGCCTGGATTGAATTCCGTTTTCGGATTCTCTTCGAAAACAAAATTTCGCCCATCAAGCGTTGCTGTAGTAAATGTGATTGCCAACGGCGAGGAAGGAAGCTCGCAAAAACACAAAATGAAAAGGGGTACTGAGGAGGTAACATTGCTTTCCCGCGGACAAGAGAAGCATTACAAAATAAATAACGCAGAAGAGAAACGATTTAAATTTTCTCTCACTTCATCTTCGACTGTGCGCCTTAAATCACGCGGCCCCACCGATGTCGTCGGCGCTATATTTACAAAAAAAGGGAAAATTATTTTATCCGACGATGATAGCGGAAGAAACTATAATTTTGCTATCCATCAAAAACTTCCGCCTGGAGATTACATTTTGAGCGTAAGGCACTGTTGTTTTGGTGAGGGTCCTTTTTCACTTACTTTTGACCAAGATCCCGCAAATAAAACTCGCCCCTCTAATTGAAGTTAATTTTCTCAACAGCACTTTTGAATTTTGCATAATCCCAGGCGTCATAATTTTCCAATGCCTGATAAGCTGTGTCCAAAGAGGACTGGATTTGCTTTGTCGACTTTTTCAACCCCATCTTATCGGCTGCTGCCAAAACAGATGTTATTCCCATTATTGCCTGCTCAGCGCCTACGTAGTCGAAAAATTCGGCTTCCTTTGTTCTTTTAATGAGCTTACGAAGCAAATTTTCGACGTCTTTCTTACCGAATTTATAGTCAGAAAATACTAACACAAGTTCCTTGGCTTCATCTCGTAAAGATTGCGCTACCCTGTAAAATTCTTTTGAATTTGTTGTGGTCGCTTTGTGTAATTCTATGGTTTTCCGTTGCAGAGCTTTACCTCTAGCGGCGTCAATGCTTTCCAAAATGATCTGCAGCATGAGTAAGTTCGAGTCATCAAACCTTACCACGCCTGGACCCAGTCCTGTCCCGGGGCGCGGTTGCCATTTTTGCGTCATCAATGAGTGATGGCAAGCTTGGCAGTCAAACAGTACTAACTCAGGAAAAATCCCACCAGTTTCCCCCATTTTAAGTAGCGCTTCAAAACGTTTCTCAAGGGCCAATGCTTGACCAATTGCCCATGTCTGCATTCCGTTAGATACTATTTTTCTCTCATAGTAATCTTTATCTATTTCATAGTGCGCTGGTTGAGTTGCGGTAAATGTATCCAGTTCAAAATCCAGCCTCGGATGGCCAGCACCCATGATCCTATGCGTGACAATTTTTTTGTCATCGCCAAAATGGCAAGATAAGCATAGCTCTGCTCTCTTAACCGGATCTTCAGTTGGGTACAAACCAGCATCCAGGTTATCCTGGTGGCTCGCAACACCAGATACATGAAGACCTAACCACCTCTCACCTCCTCCATGGCAGGCCTCGCAGCCTACACCGTCTGAGATTTGGAACACCCGTCCTCGATTTTTTTCAGCAACGTTGTCTGCATGGCAATCTAGACACATTTTAGCTTCGTGAGCTTTTCCTATGCCCAGGTTCTTCGCCATCTGTTTCGACACGTCGTTCAGCAAAACATTGTAGGCCTTTGAGTGTGGATCGTATCGGTCCCAAGTAATGTATTCGTTTTGCAGAACCGTAGACCCCTTCCACGGGCTTGTTGCACCATGACAAGTACTACCCGCGCACGAGGTCACTCCTAAATGGACGTCGTCGCCATACTGCGGTAAAATGGTATCAGCAATTAATTTCATCGGTAATAGCGTAGCTGTGAAAATACCCGCTGCAATTAATAGATGACACCACTTCATTCTAAGCATTCTTCTTATCCCCCTGCCGAATAGTAGCGTGACTAATTACTAATTACTAGAGGCGTGTCCTCTTGCCCTTAGATCAATAAACGCCCTTTGAATTTCCCTATCTCCAGGAAGCTCTCGCGATGCTGAAACATAAGCTGAAACTGCCTCTTTATACAGCCCAGCCTCCTTATATAAGGCACCTAATGACTTTAACGCACTACCATCTTTCGGATTAAATTTAAGATATCTAATCGTTTCTTGGATCTGCTCGTGTACTTCGGTCATCGAACGAGTATTATTCGAAGTGCTTGTGTTTTGATGTTGAAGTAACACGCTTATAAAAGCGAAACTGACAACAACCATACCTATGGCTGCGCAAAGCAACAATTTGCGCAGCTTAAACTCGCGCGCGGGTGAGACGTCTTTAATTATTCCACTCCTGATTCCGTAATGTGTAACAACCGCAGTTTAGTATCAATATAATTTTTATTGTATTAATAAGTCCTGCCAAAACAAGTTAAACATTGAGAACTAGATGATAATGAGTAAAGAACATTTTTTGGTATTACTAATTTTAAGCGCACCGTTTTTGGGAAGTTACGTATCGACAATCTTGGTAGGAGCTGGACAGAAACAATCAATTATAAATCCAGTATTTTCCAATTGCTCCAATTGTGGCCATCAGATTTTGCTAATACATAAAATCCCCATCTTGGCCTACATAATATTGAAAGGAGCCTGCTACCGCTGCAAAACTCCTATTAGCTGGACGTATATCACGCTGGAGACGGGATTTCTTATTTCTAGTGTTTTAGCTATTTTGGTACTTCCCAATCAAACATTTGATAGGATATTTTTTGCCATTATTCTAGCTTGGATATTTTTACCTTTATCCATTTTTGATATCCAAAAACAACGCTTACCTGATTTAGCTACTATACCTTTAGCTTGTGCCGCTCTCGTGCAAGGATACTTCCTACCCTACGTAAATTTTATTGACTGTTTATTTGGCCTTATACTCGGGTTTGTTTTGAGTGCAACAGTATCCATTTCATACTGTAAAATACGCGGGCAAACTGGCCTAGGATGGGGGGACGTCAAGCTTATCAGTGCTGTTGGGGCATTAATAGGATGGCAGTTTTTGCCCTGGTTTGTCTTCTTTGCTTCTATATCTGCACTGATGTATGTGATTTTGCAGATAATTATCCGTGGTAGGCAAGCTGGGAGAGAGAGAATACCCTTTGGTCCATTTTTATGCGGATCTTGCTGGCTTGTTTGGCTTTACTCAATTTCCTGATTTGATCTGAATAACGAAAAATGAAACAGGCCAAGGTTATTATATCTCTAGAACACCCGCGCTTCAAAAAATCTAAAACTCGATGATTTGTATTTAGAAAAGTTTGCGCGCTACTTGCTAATATTAATAAAGAAAGTCCGCGTGCAGAAGCATCACCAGTGTTCTTTTCACAACCCATCCAATTTAATTTTTAAAAAACGATTTTTTTAGAGTTAACCGTTTTGACAGCACTGCTGTTACCCCTTAAAATCAAACAAGAAAAGTACGGGGGGATGTGCGGGTGTCGCACGTGACTGTTATCACATGAGTATAGAATTCGATATCGCCATTGTTGGCTCTGGCCCTTCCGGTCTAAGCGCAGCAGCGCGGGCTGCACAAAAAGGGATATCACACATCCTGCTTGAAACAAACGACCACGCCTCAGATACAATTTTTAAATTCCAAAAACGTAAGTTCGTAATGGCGACACCAGATGTCATGCCTCTCAGAAGCGATGTCAGCTTTTCTGCAGGCACACGAGAAGAGATTCTGGATAAATGGGACCAGGAAATAGAGCACCAAAAAATAAATATTAGTTATGACAGTGAAGTAATAGAAATTAGTGGTGAAAAAGGTAATTTTTCGCTTAAAATCAAGGGTGGTCGCACGATTAGAGCCAGTCACGTTGTTCTTTCAATTGGTATGCAGGGTAATTTACGAAAGCTAGACGTTGAGGGAGATGATTGGGAAGGTGTTCAATATCAACTGGATGACCCAGAAGAATATGAAGATGAGACAATCATCGTTGTTGGAGCAGGCGACGCAGCAATAGAAAATGCGGTAGCCCTTGCAGCACAAAATCGAGTTGCTCTAGTAAATAGGAAGGGCGAATTCGCAAGAATAAAAGCTGGAAACCTGACACTTATTACAGAAGCAATAGATAGCGGCGTTTTGGAGTGCTATTACAATGCTACTACAGCACGTGTCGCACCTGGTGAGATAATATTAAAGACGCCTGATGGCGAGACAAGTGTTCCTTGTGATAGAATAATTGCTCGTCTTGGCGCACTGGCGCCCCGACGATTCGTTGAAAGTTGCGGAATAAACTTCACCAGTGACGAACCAAGCGCACTTCCTGAATTATCGGAACGATACGAGAGCTCCGTGCGAGGTCTTTACGTAGTCGGCGCTTTAGCTGGTTACCCTCTAATTAAATTAGCCATGAATCAAGGTTACGAAGTAGTAGAGACTATCTCAGGAAATGAAATACCGCCGGCTGATGAACCACTCTTGGAGGAAAAATTTGCAACTCTTCCGGGAAGGAAAGTTAATGACCTTTTGAGAGAGATTCAGGAAAACGTCCCTCTCCTATCGCATATGTCCGCGCTGCAATTTCGCGAATTCATGATCGATAGTGTGATCCACCTTAAACAAGCAGGAGACGTGATTTTCGAAAGAAATGAATACACAAACAGCGTCTATTCAATTGTTGAAGGACGGGTGAATGTACAGATCAACCCCGAGGATAAAAATGAAGTTGTAGAGCTGAAGAAAGGCTCATTTTTTGGTGAAATGGGTCTGATAGCAGGGCGACGCAGAACAGCAACCGTGGTTGCTGAAAGAGAATGTTTCTTAGTTGAAACTCCTCGAAGAGCAATGCTTAAACTTATCAGTTCTGTTCCAGGCGCAAAGAAAGTCTTGGATACTGCAGCTATATACAGACAGATACAAACCCATTTGGCACCCAACATCGAAAAGGAGCTACTTAAAGAGATTGTAGAATCAGCAACAATAGAAACTTTGTCTGCGGGGGATAAACTGATATCGGAGGGTGATGAGTCAGATCATATGTTTATAATTCGAGCTGGTTCTATGACAGTCTCAAAGGTTATCGGTGGGAGAAGTGTCATATTATCCTACATTCCCTCAGGCAATTATGTTGGCGAGATGGCGTTATTAAATAGTGAACCTCGTTCGGCTAGTGTGACTGCAACGGTAGCTTCTGAGGTAATAAAAATTGATGCTGTTGCATTCCGGGAATTATTAGGCCGAGAGGCTGAACTTAAACAAATAATAGAAGAAAAGTTTCAAGATAGAATAGTTGAGAATTTAGAAACAGAGGAACGACCTGAGGCTGGCGACATCATAGATTTTTTAGTAGGGCAAGGTGTTGGCGAGGCATCCGATGTATTGCTTATAGACGAATCACTCTGTGTAAGATGCGATAATTGTGAAAAAGCTTGTGCAGAAACCCACGGCGGAATTTCAAGACTGAACCGGGAAGCTGGACCAACGTTTGATACTTTGCATGTGCCAACCTCTTGTAGGCACTGTGAACACCCTCATTGTATGTCCGATTGTCCAGCCGACGCTATACATCGAGCCCAGGATGGCGAGGTTTTTATAGATGATAAGTGTATTGGGTGTGGAAACTGCGTTAATAACTGTCCCTACGGCGTTATACAACTAGCTTATCCACAAGCTAAAAAGCCTGGCCTGTGGTCTTGGCTCTTTTTTGGTGCTGGTCCAGGGCCTGGGGAGGATAAAACAAATAATAAAAAAGTTGAGGGCGCAAGATCAGTAGCTGCAAAGTGCGATATGTGCAAGGACATAGAGGGCGGCGCCTCATGTGTCAGTGCGTGTCCTACAGGAGCAGCCATACGGGTTAATCCCGAGGAATTTTTATCAATTACCAATTTGGCAAAATCGGGTTAGCCAATATGCATGAAGGTTTTTTAGTTTATGCCAATTCAAAGTACCTGAAATGGGCAGCAGCCCTGTGCCTGGCATCAATAGCGGCATATATTTTTTATGAACCACTAGATGAACACAATGGCGGAACCGTTCTGGGGTATATTTTAGGAACAGTCGGTGCGCTGCTGATTTTTTGGCTGACTTGGTTAGGAATAAGAAAACGGCAATATGGCGCACATTTCAGGCTAACGGCTTGGGTTTCTGCTCACGTTTACCTTGGTTTAAGCCTAATTGTCGTAGCAACACTGCATACCGGTTTCCAATTTGATTGGAATATTCATACGCTGGCCTATGCGCTTATGATCATAGTCATAGTGAGCGGAATTTTTGGAATTTATGCTTATGCAAGGTTCCCGCGACTTGTCAGTGAAAACCGACGCGGCGTCTCGATGGATGATCTGCTTACTCAAATTGGTGATCTTGACCGGGAGTGTAGACAGTTAGCTATCGGCCTACCAGATGAAGTTAGTTCGCTAATTTTAAAGTCGTGCGAAGAAACTATAATTGGTGGTTCAATTTTTAGAATTTTAAGTGGAAAGGCACGTAATTGCCCATCAGATGCCGCTTTTACGCAATTACGTGCGCTTATTAGCACCGTAGACCATGAACACGCTCTGAACACACGCAAATTACTTGTGTTAACTGGTAAAAAATGCGGCGTGCTCGGGACAATCAGGCGAGACATTCAACTCAAGGCCTTGATGGATATCTGGCTGCGGGTACACGTACCCGTAACCATTGCTCTCTTAGTCGCTCTGACAGTTCATATAATATCCGTTTTTTATTATTGGTAAGGCGAGTTAGATGGAACTATCCATAACTACACTGACTCGCCGAAAAAATGGGAGTATCGGACGCAGAGAAGAGAAGAAAACATGCGAAGCTCTTCGCATCGGGAGAGATACGAAAGACGAATTATTTCTTCCTGACCATAGGATCCCTTATAATCTAGCCACTTTGCACCCTGGTGAGGATGGATTCTTCATAGAAGCTGAGGGTAACAACGACTTGAGGCTTAATGAACAAATTGTTCAAAAGGCTCCCGTCACTATAGATGACATCATTGGGATTGGTCCATACGAACTCAAACTTGTTGAGCCCGAAGATGGGATAGATCTAGCTGTTACTGTAGAATTAATTCATCCAGTGGGTGACGATGTAGAAGAGTTATTGTCCAGAAGTAACCTAAGTATCAACAATGCAGGTTTTTCAAAACGTGCCTTGTCGTGGACATTAGGCCTTTCGATTTTAGTGCTCTTTTTAGTTCTGCCAATATTAGATGGAACGTATAATATTTTTAGATCGTCCGTACCCACACAAAATGAAGAAAATCAAGCCAATACAATGTTCACCAAAAATGAAGTTACATTCGACTTCAGCTGGCATACTGGTGAAGTAATGGATGCACATAAGTTTTTTGCCAACGATTGCGAAGCGTGCCACACAAAACCGTTTATTATGGTAGAGGACCAAGCATGCCTTTCTTGCCATCAAAAAACTCATGCGCACTTAGATGTGGCAAAGTTTACAAACCCGGATTTAAATTCTACCCGTTGCGCGTCATGTCATACAGATCATCAGGGCCCAGAGCCCTTGAGGGCATCTCAACAAGCCTTATGCTCAGATTGCCATACAAACCTTGAGGCGATAGCGAAGGGCACAAAACTGATCAACGCCTCAGACTTTGGGCTTAATCACCCTCAATTTAAGCCAACAGTTTGGATTGATGCTTCCGCCGGCAAGCAAGCGCGAATAAGCCTGGATGAAATACCAAAGGAAAATTCTAATTTGAAATTTCCGCATGACGTTCATCTAATCGCAGAACGTATGCGTAACCCAAGCACAGGAAAGCAAGAACAATTAGACTGTGCTAGTTGCCATGCTCCAGACATGAGCAAACAATTTTTCAAACCCGTAAACATGGAAGAACACTGCGGAGATTGCCATATACTCTCCTTTGATCCGAATAAACCGGAGCGACTAGTTCCTCACGCTAGTGCAGCTACGGTACAACGAGAGGTCAAAGAGTACTTCTCCGACCTAGCACTTAGTGGAAATATTGATGAAAAGGCGGCACCTGCAAGTTTACGGAGAAGGCCAGGATCACAATTAACAAAAACACAGCGTCTTGAAGCGTTAGAGTGGGCCAACGAAAAAACAGAACAAGCTACCAATTATCTTTTTTCAGCCAGTCAATGTGGCGTTTGCCACCAGTTGCAAAGGAAGTCGGATAAGACGGCAGAATATAGAGTGGAAACTGTCAGTGTTACTAATATTTGGCAGCCTCTTTCGGTATTCAATCATGAAGCGCATGCGGACGCATCATGTGAAAGCTGTCACGCTGCGGAGCAATCTTCCACAAGTTCTGACGTTCTTTTACCAAAAATTGAAAGCTGCCGCGATTGTCACGGAGGACAGCTAACCTCTGATAAAATACCTAGTACATGCATAAGTTGTCATGTCTTCCACAACGATAAGCTTGCGCTGATGTCACCAACGACGGGAGAATAATAGGGATGTTGAAAGTTACGAATATTATCGCATCAATTCTTTTCTTGGTTCTCTCTATAAGCGCTACCAAGATCAGTGCCGCCTCTGAAAATCTGGAGCTCGTAACTTGGGGTTCAGTTTTACCCAACGCGACGATTGATACAAACCGCGCCAGTTTAAACGTACAAGTGGAAATTGGAGGTGATATTCCTCTAAAAACTCATATAACTGCGCACACGCCAGCAGGCAATATGCTACAACGGACTAATCTCGGATATTGGGTGCCCTGGTCCGGCAAATTGGACGATTTGATGGATACGTTCAGTCCAAAGAGNNNCAATGCNATTAATTTTAAAATCTTCAAAGATGANGATTTGAGNGAAGAGCTTTTCCCAATAAAGATTATGGTTGCATATCGTACNGCAACAGAATTGAAATTTGGCGTTTTTGATTTAGCGGGCAGAAGAANACAATGAGNGCTCTTTTTTTAAACGTAAAGCTGAGCTGTTTTCGCTTTCTAATACTCGCTGCAGCTACTGCAACCATTTCCTTATTACAAACAACTAATGCATGGGTTCAGGAGAGCCTATCGATAATTGAAGTAAAACGCGTTTTGGCTCAAGCTATTCATGAGGCCCGCACTAGAGGCGTTGGCGCCGCTATAGCGGTATCCGACAGGAGCGGTAATATTTTAGCCGTTTACAATATGATCGGTGCGAATAGACAATTTAATGCGGCGGGTGCTGACTGCACAGTTGGCTTAAGCAATATCCCCGTTGGATGCGTGGTTGTGACTTCTGATCCAAAACAGCCCAACGGAGTACCTGGAAAAGGCGGACTAGAACGTCTAGATGTTCCAGGCCCTGTAGCAGCAATAGCAAAGGCAATAACGGGAGCGTATCTATCATCCAGCGGCAACGCTTTCACAACACGTACAGCAAGCCAAATTGTTCAAGAGCACTTCAATCCAAAGGAACGTTTTTCGCCTAGTGGCCCTCTTTTTGGTGTTCAGTTTAGCCAACTGCCATGTTCTGATTTGGTTATTGCCGAAAATAGTTCCGCCGTCACAATTGGTCCAAAACGCTCTCCGCTCGGACTAGCGGCAGATCCTGGTGGTATTCCTCTCTATAAAAACAACGAGGTTGTTGGAGCAATTGGAGTGATATCGGACGGATTATATAGTCTTGACCCAAACATAGGTGATTTTGATAATGACCTAGACGAATTAATTGCTCTCGCAGGCACTGTTGGGTTCGAGGCTCCGATAGATATTAGGGGTAATCGTATTACCGTAGAAGGAAAAACTTTTCGTTTCACCGACAGAGGTTATCGCGCACTGAGATCTCAAGCTTCAGAGGCTGTTCCTTTTGACCAGCTAGATAGATCCGTCGGCGGGCTTACCGAAATAGGCACCTACTTTGCCGGAACTATAAGACGCGGCACAGCTTTTGGAACACCCGCGTCCGGGTATAGAGCAAATACAACCGGAGAATACGGCCCGCTAAATGCATTCATTCTCGTAGATGGCAATAACCAACCAAGGTTCTCTCCAAGAGATGGAACTGAAGGAATGCCAGAAGCGCTGACGGCTAACGAAGTTAGAACGATTATCCGAAATGCACTTACAATTGCTTTTAGGGCACGCGCTCAAATTAGGCGTCCTTTAGGAGACCACGCACACGTCACGGTATCAGTGGTTGATACTAATGGTGCTATAGTAGGGTTAGCGCGGACACCAGATGGACCAGTTTTTGGTACCGATGTATCTTTACAAAAAGCACGAACAGCCGCTTTTTTTTCTAACCGCAATGCGGGTAATGAATTAATAGCTGGAAATCTGGGGAACTATGTATTGCAGGCAAGGTCAGTTTTGGGTCCGACGGCACTGAGCGACGGTATCGCGTTTGCAGATCGATCAGGAGGAAACCTGTCAAGACCCTATTTGCCAGATGGTGTAATCAATGCGCCACCTGGACCTTTCAGCAAACCTATTTCGGAATGGAGTATTTTCAATACTGGTTTGCAGCTGGATTTAGTAGCTGCGAATTTAGTGGCGCATCGCTCTTTCCTTCTCGGGCTTTCAAGCGTGGATACGGCGTCAGGTTGTACATCACTTCCTCTGAGACCCGAAACAGCAAAGTCAAGAATACCAAATGGAATACAAATCTTTCCTGGTAGCGTTCCAATTTATCGTAACAATGTTTTAATTGGCGGACTTGGCGTTTCCGGGGATGGTATAGATCAGGATGATATGATTTCCTTACTGGGATTACACAATGCTGGGTTGGAGTTAGGAACTGGCATTGGTAATGCCCCCCGTGGTATCCGCGCAGACCTACTTTTCGCAAATGGAACACGTCTCAGATATGTAAGTTGTCCATTTGCGCCATTTTTAGACTCAGCCGATCAAACGCCATGTTCAGGAAAATGATTTTTAAAGATACCCAAAAACTAATGTTGCCAGTTGCGACGGCAACGGCCTTGCTGTTTACAATAACAAGTGTTGGTCTTTACACAGATTTAGCGCAAGCACTTGAAAGAAAAAGACCTGGATCTTCTAAACAAATCAAAAAGGAAAAGCTAAAGCCATTACCATCAGCGGTCAAAAAACGTCCGCCGGTTCTAAAACGTGGCGACCCGTCAAATTTCTTGCCCGTACCAGATCGTTGGCGGATCATAGAAAGTATTGGTGTAAAAGAAAGCATAGTCGACCCGTACAACAGAAACCCCCTTAAGGGAGATAGGCCGCTCTTTGGCAAGGATTGGTTTTTTAACTTAGCGGTCATCTCTGACACCGTTTTTGAACCTAGAAGTTTTCCAGTACCAGTCGGTGTGCAAGCCACCCGTGATGCAAATGACGTAGACCTTTTTGGTGGGGCCGATAGCTGGGTTTTTAATGAAAACCTAATTGTTAGCCTCTCACTGATAAAAGGTGACACCGCGTTTAAACCGCCCGATTATGAGTTTCGCTTAACTCCCGTTTTCAACTTTAATCATGTCGAAGTGGAAGAAGTGAGAGTTCTAAAAGCTGACCCGAGATTGGGAACAGAACGTTCTGATAGACATATCGCGTTGCAGGAGGCCTTTGTTGATTACCATATTCGTAATGTTTCAGATCGCTACGATTTTGATTCAATCCGTATTGGCATTCAGCCTTTTTCGTCAGACTTTAGGGGATTTTTATTCCAGGATAGCCAGCTAGGGGTGAGGCTTTTTGGCGACAGGGATAACAATATCTTTCAATATAATTTAGCGTGGTTCAGGCGTCTCGAAAAAGATTCGAATAGTCTGTTAAACCATATAAATCGAAAAATTAGAGACGATGATATCTTTATCGCAAACCTTTACTGGCAAGATTTTCCTGTATTGGGTTTTCAAAGTCAGGTAACTGCTGTTTATAATCGGAATACCGAAGGCGGTGATTTCTATTTTAATGACAACGAATTTATTGAAAGGCCTGCATCTTTTGGAAGTGAGCGCGGTCGTAACTACGATGTAGGCTATCTTGGATTTAATGGCGATGGCCATTTTGGCCGACTGAATTTAACAACCTCATTCTACACGGCGCTAGGCACTAATCGCGACAGCGCTTTCAGCGATGAAACCGCAAACATTAGATCCTTTTTCTTTGCGGCCGAACCAGGAATTGATTTTGACTGGATTCGACTTCGCGGCTCGCTAGTTTACGCAAGCGGCGACAGCGACCCTTTTGATAATACGGAAACGGGTTTTGATGCTATATTTGAAAATCCGCAAATTGCCGGATCGGATACGAACTTTTGGATAAGACAAACTATCCCTTTAATCGGCGGAGGCGGCATCGTTACTACTGCAAGAAATGCAATGCTTCCTGCTCTTCGAACTTCCAAAGAGCATGGACAATCCAATTTTAATAACCCTGGCCTGCGTTTGGTCGGTGTTGGGGCTGATTTTGATATACTCCCAGAATTGCGCGTTTCGACTAATGTAAATTATATGGAATTTGATGATACGTCTGTGCTTGAAGTCGCACGCAACCAACAAGAAATCGCGCAGGAAATTGGCTTAGACGTCTCGGTTGCTACTATATATCGACCATTCTTCACCCAAAACGTTGTATTTAGATTGTCTGGTGCAGCTTTATTTCCGGGTAGTGGATTCACAGACTTGTATGGTGAACAACGCGATCAAGATGATGCGTTTTTTTCCGTTCAAGCAAACCTCATTCTTACGTATTAGGCAAGGCTGTTGATTTATTTACGTTACATAATTTTAGTTATCAATTTAGCCCTTTTGGGAGCTACTCATAGTTTTGCGGCCTCAGGAGAAAAACCACGGGATATCACCTATGTAAAAACACCCCCTGCTCCAAAGTGGCAACCAGTTGAGCAAATCAATATAAAAAGCCAAGGCTGCATAAGTTGCCATACAACAACGGACGAACCTAGTATGCATCGCACCGGTGGCGTGCCTTTAGGTTGCACAGACTGTCACGGTGGCAACTCATCAATTGTGAAACCTGCCTCAGGGGCACCTTCCAAGAAAGCATACCGCAAGGCAATGGATCAAGCCCACGTTCAACCGAGATATCCGGAGACTTGGAATTATCCGAGCAGTGCAAACCCCGTGGCTTCATACACATTATTAAATAAAGAAAGTCCAGAATATGTCCGTTTTGTGAACCCTAGTGATTATAGGATAGTAGAAGAGGCTTGCGGTTCGTGCCATGCCGGAGCGATCCGAGCCGCAAAAAACAGTCTCATGGCAACGGGCGCAATGCTTTGGGGTGGTGCCGCTTACAACAATGGTATTTTGCCGTTCAAAAACTATATTTTAGGTGAAGGATACACGAGGGATGGAACAGGAGCGTTACTGAAAAACCCTACACCGGTTACAGAGGAGATGAAGGCCGCTGGTATTTTAGAATCACTTGCACCTATGCCGGCTTGGGAAACAATTCCCCCTGGAGATATTTTTAGGGTCTTTGAAAGAGGTGGCAGAAACATCCTTAATCTATTTCCCGAAATCGGGTTGCCAAATTCGCTTGGCCAAATACAACGTCTAGAGGAACCTGGAAGACCGGATCTAAAACAGTCAAACCGAGGTCCCGGCACCGGACTTCGAATTTCGGTTCCAGTTATCAATATTACAAAAACGCGTTTGAATGATCCCTTTACATGGTTTCTCGGCACTAACGAGCAGCCTGGTGACTATCGTTCTTCCGGATGCGCTGCTTGCCACGTGGTCTATGCAAATGACAGAGACCCGAGGCATTCGGGTCCATATGCAAAATTTGGACATACTGGCATGAGCCAAACGAGCGACCCAACAATACCAAAAGGAGAAGAAGGTCACCCTCTGAAACATGAATTCACAAGCGCCATTCCAACAAGTCAATGTATGATTTGCCATATGCATCAGCCTAATATTTTTGTTAATTCTTTTCTTGGTTACACGATGTGGGATTATGAGTCGGATGCCCCGCATATGTGGCCTAAAGAACAGCGCTACCCAAGCAACGCCGAAATGCATGAAATTCTTGAGAGAAATCCTGAAGGGGCAGCAGTTCGCGGCCTTTGGTCGGATCCTGAATTTTTGAAAGAGGTATCAAAACTCAATCCTAAATTAGAAAACACTCAATTTGCCGACTACCACGGACATGGCTGGAATTTCCGTGCCATCTTTAAGAAGGATGAGGCTGGAAATTTATTAGACAAGGACGGAAATATTGTATCACATGAAGATCCTGAAAAGTTTGAAAAAGCTGTACATATGTCATCGATACATCTTGACGCAGGAATGCATTGTGTAGATTGCCACTTTGAACAAGACACCCATGGGAATGGCCACCTTTATGGTGAGGTGGCCAGCGCAATTGAGATAACATGCCAGGACTGTCACGGCACCGCTGACGAATACCCTACACTTTTAACTTCGGGTCCTGCCGCACCTGAAGGAGGTAATGACGTCGGTGTCACAAGGAATTCAGACGGATCAAAGCGCTTTGAGTGGAGAGAGGGAGTGCTTTACCAACGATCGGCGCTTTGGCCTGGATTAGAGTGGGAAGTTTCATTGGTAAAAGATAGCGTCAATCCAAGTCACAAAGATTATAACGCTAAATCGGCACGCGCAAAACTTATGAAATCCGATCCTAACAATATGGATTGGGGTCTGAACGTCCCCTCTGATAAGCGAGCACACAAACCAGACGAAATGGAATGTTTTACTTGTCACCTTTCATGGACAACAAGCTGTGGTGGCTGCCATCTACCAATTGAAGCTAACTGGAAGACAGAGCGACATCATTATGAAGGTGGAGAAACTCGAAATTATGCAACTTACAACCCACAGGTCGCGCGTGACCAGATGTTTCAATTAGGGATCCACAGCACCGCTAAAGGTAATACAATTGCACCCATACGCTCTACATCGGCTTTAGTACTGTCCTCAACAAATATTAATCGTGAGAAACTATATATACAACAACCGCCGATCGCATCTAGTGGTTATTCCAGCCAAGCATTCGCGCCTCACTTCGCACACACAGTCAGGAAAGAAGAGACTAAGAATTGTTCCGATTGCCATCTATCCGCGGCGAACGACAATAATGCGAGAATGGCTCAACTACTATTACATGGCACAAATTTCGTAAATTTTGTTGGTTACAATGCTTGGATAGGTGGTGAAGGTGGGATTGAGGCAGTACAGGTAACTGAATGGGATGAGCCGCAAGCTGTAATTGGGAGCTATTTACAAAAATATGCCTATCCAGATTGGTATGATGAGCATCAAAAGCGTAATAAAGAATTGCCAGTGAGTCATAAGCACAACGCAGATGGTGCAGTTAATTGTGTGACATTAAGAGGTGAATATCTTTTTACTGCGAGTGGTGCCGAAGGCTTTCATGTCTTTGATGTAGCGTCGATCTCCAACAAAGGCTTTAGTCAGCGGGTAATAACGGCACCATTCTCTCCTCTGGGTCACGATACCAGAGTTGAGTCAAAAAATGCTACGTGTATGGCTCTCCCAACGAATCAGGCCATCGCTCCCGAGCGAAACACGGGCGACTTAATGAGGAAAGTAAACCAAGAGCAACCATTTCACCCCATTTACAATTACGCATTTGTAACGGACTCAGAAGAGGGTCTTATTGTTGTGAATGTAAATACGCTAGCCGACGGCCTCCCCCGTAATAACTTTTTAAAGCGAGCATTGACCTGGAATCCAGACAATATTCTAACGGGCGCGCGGCATATTACTATGGCAGGCCATATTGTCTATATCACAACCCCGACCTCTCTTGTCGTTCTAGACCTTAATGATCCACTAAAACCTGAGCTTGTTCAGACAATAGAAATGAAAGATCCAAGAGCCTCAGCGCTTCAGTTCCGCTATTTGTTCGTTACTGATGCTGAGGGTTTTAAGGTTTTTGACGCAACCCAGCCAAAACATATCAAACCTATTGCGGAAGCTCATGTCGCTCTTAGGGATCCCAAGAAACTTTACGTGGCACGGACGTATGCTTACGTGGCCGCAGGAAATGAGGGCCTTGCAATTATAAACGTAAAAAATCCGGAGCGACCAAAACTCTATAAACTCTTCAACGCTAATGGAGAGATAAATGATGCAAGAGATGTCATTGTAGGCACAACTAACGCGTCGCTTTTTGCATATGTAGCAGATGGGAAAAATGGGTTGAAAGTTATTCAACTTACCTCGCCTGACTCACAGCCTCGTTTTTACGGATACAGTCCTGAACCAAAACCAGAATTGATTGCTTGGAAAAAAACCGAATATCCTGCTCTCGCCTTATCAAAAGGATTAGATAGAGATCGAGGTGTTGATGAAACCGGCGGCCAGATCGCAGTATTCGGACGACTTGGATCACGGCCATTTAACGTCAATGAAATGAAAAAACTTTATCTTGATCCATATGGGAAGCCCTATTATGTGAGCGACGAAGTGGATCAAAAAATGGCAAAGCAAATCAAATAAAAACTACTAAACTTACAAGTAAAAAGCTTTGAAATATATAACTTGAGGCTTAAGTAAAAAAGAATTCTGCGTAATTATTTGCCTCAACTTTTTGAAGGACTTCTCTGTATTTAACGGCTCCGCCATTATAAGCC
>PCAV01000091.1 GCA_002730675.1 Rhodospirillaceae bacterium
TGATTGTGGGACGCATATTTGCGTAGAAAGTCCGCCGCGTCCTGGGATGTTGGTCCTTAAGATTGGAACTTTAAATGATCACTCATGGTTTTGGCCTGAATCAGCCATTTTCTGCGTAGACAAACAAGAGTACCATCAAGTGCCTGAAGATATTCCAAATTATGAGCGACTTCCATAGTAGTCGATTATTAGAAAAATCCAAGATCACTTTTCCACTAGCCTTAATAAATGAGCTACGGATGGAGAGCTATTTTTAAGCTTTTCTGAGAATTTAAAGTAAATATCCTTAGACATAGGTCAGACGAAACTACTCTACCGTCACACTTTTTGCTAAATTACGCGGCTGGTCAATCTCAGTACCCTTTTCCTTTGCCGTGTGGTAAGCTAGTAATTGAACGGGCAGGGAATAAAGTATGGGAGTTAACATTGGATGAACTCTTGGCATCCTAAAAATCCATGTCGCAGCTTCGTGTAACTTTTCAATTCCTTTATCATCAGAAAGCAAAACCACTCGGGCTCCCCTAGCAAGAGCTTCCTTAAGATTAGATGACGTCTTTTCAAACCATTCATCATGCGGGGCAACCATAACAACAGGAACACCTCTTTCTAGCAATGCTATTGGACCGTGTTTCATTTCACCTGCCGCATATCCTTCAGCATGAATGTAACTGATTTCCTTCAGCTTCAAAGCGCCTTCTAGAGCGATAGGGAAATTTACCCCTCTTCCCAAATAGATGACATCTCGCGACAAGGCTAGCTCGCTACTGGCACCTACCCAATCTAGTTCGTCAGATAACACTCTTGCCAGCAAGCTTGGCAAATTCGAAAGGTTATCAGTTATTTTTTTGGCCTCTCTATCAGACAGAACACCACGCAGCTCACCCCAATGCACCGCCATAGTCAATAATGTAACCAGCTGTGTTGTAAAAGCCTTAGTCGAAGCGACAGATATTTCAGGTCCGGCCAGTGTTTTTAGTACAGTATCTGACTCACGCGCTATCGTGCTTTCGGAAACATTAACTAGACTAATAATATTTTGCCCATTTTCTTTGGCATAACGTTGCGCCATTAAAGTATCCAAGCTTTCGCCCGATTGAGAAATAAAAAGAGCAGCTCCATTTTTAATTAATACGGGGTTCCTATATCGAAACTCGGAAGCGATATCTACTTCGGTTGGAATTCTAGCCAAATTTTCAAACCAATATTTGGCCACCATACCAGCATAAAAACTAGTTCCGGCAGCAACTATCGTGAGTTTTGGCAACTCTGACGGGCGAAATTTAAATTTGGGTAAAGTAATTTTCCCAGTTATTGGACTGCAATATGATGCAAATGTATATCCGATAACTTCCGGTTGCTCATGAATCTCTTTCTCCATGTAATGAGCGTATTTTCCTTTATCAGGTGTTTTATTTGATGCATCTGTTATTTTCGAAGGCCTTTCTACGATCTCATTCTTAAAATTAAAAATCTTAGCTTCGTCTTTCGTAATGATCGCCCAATCACCATCTTCTAAATAGCTAATTTTTCTGGATAAATGCGCCAGCGCCAAGGCGTCTGACCCCAGAAACATTTCTCCATCCCCGTAGGCGATGGCCAGTGGAGAATATTTTCGAGCGGCCAATAATGTGTCAGGGTGCTGGGCCATCATAATAAGTAACGCAAATGCTCCTTGTATTTTCGAGAGCAACGCCTGCATCATATCTTTTGGTTTCATCCCAGCTTTCAGATATGCATTAGCTAGATGGGCCACAACTTCTGTATCAGTCTCCGTTTGCATTGTAATGTCGTCATTGGCTAACTCTTCCTTCAACTGTTGGTAATTTTCTATTATTCCATTGTGAACGACCGCCACCTGACCTGATACGTGAGGATGTGCATTTTCGATACTGGGCACGCCATGGGTAGCCCATCGCGTATGCCCAATGCCTATCGAACCTGATATGGGGCGCTCAACTAATGCCCGTTCTAGATTGCTTAGTTTTCCCGCAGCTCTGCAACGCACTATTTTTTTATTTTTAATCGCGGAAATACCTGCCGAGTCATAACCTCGGTATTCCAATCGCTTCAAAGAACCCAGAATTCTTTTCGTAACACTTTGAGTACTTATGATGCCTACAATGCCACACATCTTCTATGTTTATTCTTTGGATTGTTTTTTTGCTCGAAAACGAGATGCGCCCCCTGGCACCTGACGCGTTTCGGTGCGAGTTAGTGCAATGGCATCTTCCGGAACCGACTTTGTAATTGTGCTTCCGGCGCCAACTATTGCACCATCGCCAACTTCGACGGGTGCAACCAGCGCCACATTCGAACCTATAAATGTATTAGAACCAATTTTTGTTGTGTACTTGTGAAACCCATCATAATTACATGTTATTGTTCCTGCTCCAATATTAGTTGCGGCGCCAATCTCGGAATCGCCAACATAAGATAAATGATTAACTTTTGATCCCTTACCAATTTGTGATTTTTTTACTTCGACAAAGTTTCCTATGCGAACTTCATTCCCAATGTCAGCTCCCTCCCTGAGCCGCGCGTAAGGTCCGATGATGGAGCCATTGCCTACTCTCGCTCCTTCTATATGAGAAAAGCTTTTTATTTCACAGTTTTCCCCGATATACACTCCCTTACCAAAAACGACGTGTGGATGTACTCTTGTGTCACGACCAATTTTTGTATCGTACGATAAAAATACCGTCTCAGGAGCAACAAAGCTTACACCTTCCAACATCATCTGCGATTTTAACCGAGATTGCATGATATTTTCTGCTTTAGCTAAATCATGTTGTGTGTCTATTCCTAATGCTTCAGTTTCATCACCTTCAACAATACTGACGTACCCNCCATTTCGATTTGAAATTTCAATTATATCGGTAAGATAGTATTCNCCCTTNGAATTACTTGCCTCTAAACAATCCANAANACTNGGNAGCTTATGACCATCAATTGCCATAGCGCCACCATTGTATAGCTCTATAGATTGATTTATGCACCCTGCTTCAGCAGCCTCTACAATTTTTTGTAATTCACCCTGAGAATTTTGTAATAGTCTACCATACGTGTTCGGTGTTGGCGCTTTAAAACCAAATACCACAACATCCGGAGGATCTTCAATATTACGGGCGTCCTTAATTTTCTTTAGAGTTTCGCTTCCAATAAGAGGGTCCGCTCCAAATGTAATCAAAACAGTTCCATCAAATTGACCTAACGCCTCCACTGCAGCCTTTACAGCATCACCNGTTCCGAGAGGGTTGAATTGATAAACAACATGGCAACCATCTAACACAGACTTAACTTCCTGCTGTTCAGGCGAAAGTACAACCACNATATCTTTTGGCTTAAGTTTCTTAACGGACGATAATACATGCGAAATTAGCGGCAAGCCTACCAAATCATGCAAAACTTTTGGTTTACTGGACTTCATTCTTGTACCCTTGCCGGCAGCAAGAATTACAACAGCTAGCGCTTTCGACATACTTTCAATAACTCACACTTTT
Organism: Rhodospirillaceae bacterium; assembly: GCA_002730675.1. GTDB lineage: Bacteria > Pseudomonadota > Alphaproteobacteria > Thalassobaculales > Thalassobaculaceae. Next base: position 3,501 of record PCAV01000091.1, read on the forward strand.
AGAAACGAGGTCGCAAGACAAAAATGACACATTCATCTAACATCAGGAAATAAATATTTATTACTGAATCTTACAATCTGATAAAAACTATTTTGATTTCTAACGTTACAATGATTTATATANAAATCATNGGTCCACNAACTATTTTGCGCACATTAAATAATCATGCAGGAAAAGGACACCATNATATTTGATCTTGATGGCACGCTTGTAGACAGCGCTCCAGACCTGCACGCATGCGCGAATCGACTTTTGAAAAGATATCACCAACCCACGATTTCACTTCAGCAAAGTAAAAAATTTATTGGGGACGGTGTTCGACAATTCGTTAAATTGGNCTGGCTTCAATCAAATAGGGAGATGGATGAAANCCACTTAACAAAGCTACAAGATGAATTTTTGCTAGATTATCAAAATCAACCNGCACAACTGAGTGAAACTTATCCNGNGGTACGTGAAACTTTAGATCAACTCTCGCATTTTGGATACAAAATGGCAGTCTGCACAAACAAACCTCAAGTCGCAGCTGAAACTCTTCTAAAAAATCTCGGTTTAAGAAACTATTTTTCGCAAATAGCCGGTGGAGATTTCTATAATGTGAAAAAACCGAACAAGTTACATTTGTTAAACTTATTAAATGATCTGGGGAAATCCACATCCTCAGCAGTCATGATTGGTGACAATGAGCACGATGCCCATACTTCAAAAGCTGCAGAGACAATGTTTGTTATGTGCACCTATGGTTATGCCCGGATTCCTCTGAAAGATATTCACTTTGATTTTAAAATAGACAAGTTTAGTGAATTGCTCACCCTAGAGGTTTTTAGAAGATAATTTGATTGAGTTCTATTTGTTTACTTCATGAAGTTCCCTTGACATTAGGAAAGACCTCTTCGGCCATTAAATGCATACAGTCGGTTGCTACCGACGCTTCCATNCCAGCCCACTCCATAGANAAAATAAAGTGATTAACGCCCAATTTTCTTTTNATAGTNAANATTTGNTCGGAAACTTCCTCGGGGGATCCAATTANNAACCNATCNCCGACCAANTCATAAAAGTCTCCATCTAAACTNTCNCCNTCAGGAAGTTGNTCACTTTGACCTGTCCCATGATACGACTNATATTTTTTTGCCAAGAATGGAGCAGCTAGTTTGATTGCTTCTTCGCGTGTTGGGGCNACAAANGCTTCCCGCCTAATNGGAAANTCTTTTGGNAATGGNTTATCAAATTTCTCTAATTCTTTTTTATAAATTTCTACCTGTTTAGCCAGTGTCTNAATGGTNGTATGTGGATTGATATACCAACAATNTCCAAGTTCTGCCGCGCGCGCAATCGCNATATTAGCATTTGCGCCAATCCAAATTGGGGGATGAGGTTTTTGAACAGGCTTTGGCCAACANACAGCTTTNTTTAGTTCGAAATGAGTCCCTTTCATTTGTACANAATCTTCGGACCAGAGTCGCTTNATCGCGATAAGGTTTTCAGTTGTTCTTGCGCCGCGTTCTTTCTGCGAGGTGCCAAAAGCATTGAATTCAACTTCCCTATAACCAATACCAACGCCAAAAATAAGCCTTCCGTTGCATAAAATGTCTAAAGTGGCTAGTTGTTCGGCTAAATCGAGGGGTTTGTGAAGCGGTAAAATAACAATACCAGCGTTCAACCTCGCCCGTTTCACTTCACCTGTCAATCTCGCGAGTAGGGGGATTTGCTGCAAGGCTTGATAATCTGGCGTTGAATAGTGGGAGCCCTTAGTTATCGAATCATACCCTAAACTGTCGGCCAGTCGAGCCTGTTCTAAGAGATCTTCAGCCATATGGACCATATCTACGCCAAACGGATATTGACCTCTTAACATTACGCCAATGTCAATTGACATTTCTCCTCCCAATAAAACTCCTACTTAATTGAACAAGAACCCTGAAACGCCAAAATCCCGACTCAAGGCTACTCTTGAAATAAATGCTTTGACTATGATTTATATCGTTAAGGAGATTTGGGTAACCTTTTCTCCACTAATCTAGCCCAATAACTGGCACCAACCGCGATGGTTTCGTCATTGAAATCATATTCTGGATGATGTAGACCCGCGGTATCACCGTTGCCCGTCCAAATGTAGCAACCTGGCTTCTTCTGCAACATATAAGAAAAGTCTTCAGCGCCCATCGACGGTGCCGGCTTTAAATCCACAGCCTCATTAGAGCCTGCTATCTCTTTCGCTACTTCAGCACAAAACTCTGAAGCTTGTTTGGAATTTACAGTGGCGGGGTAGCCTTTGTGATAGACGAGATCCGCTTTTGCTCCAAATGTTGATGCTACGCCATCCACGATGCGCCCAAGCCTCTCTGGAAGCGTTTCTTGTATTTTAGGATCCAAAACTCGGCAAGTCCCTCTCAGTATAATTTCGTCAGGGATAATATTAAATGCTTCACCCGCATGAAATTGTGTAACACTTACCACAAGGGATTTTTGAGGATCCATATTTCTGCTTGTAATAGTCTGCAGGGCCAACACTATATGAGAGCCGACGACTACCGGGTCTACTCCCTGATGCGGCATAGCCGCATGCGATCCCCGGCCTTTAACAAAAACCTCAAAATTATCCCTAGCGGCCATAATAGGCCCAGGACAAACTGCAAATTCTCCAACTTTGATACCCGGGATATTGTGCATTCCATAGACTTCATCCACTGGGAACAACTCAAACAGGCCGTCTGCAATCATCTTTTCACCCCCACCTTTACCTTCCTCGGCAGGTTGAAATATGAACTGAACCGAACCATCAAAATTTTTAGTTTCCGCAAGATATTTTGCTGCACCCAAAAGCATTGTTGTATGACCATCGTGGCCACAAGCATGCATCACGCCGGGGTTTTTTGACGCATGCTCGAAGTCGGAACGCTCCAGGATCGGCAAAGCATCCATGTCTGCTCTCAAACCAATTTTAGGCCCATTTCCCGAACCAACTGTCAGCGTAGCAACCACACCTGTACCAGCTAATCCTCTATTAACGTCGAGTCCCATTTGATTAAGCTTCTCAGCGATAAATTCAGCCGTCTGGTGTTCCTCGAAACCTAATTCAGGAAACTTATGTAATTGGTGGCGCCATTCAATTAATTCTGCTTCGAATTCTGCTATCCTGTTTACAATTGGCATCGCTCAAGTGGCTCCAACTTTCTAATCAGCTGTTTTCCTTCTGAAGTTCTTCCCAACGCTTGTTTGACAGCTCGAAAAGTCCAACATTTTTTTCTACATCGTAAGGAGCTTCGTTATACGTGTCGGGATCCCATTCGCTTCGAGGCGCTCCAAAAAAATCCCCGCCGTAAACGTGTAACGCACTAGTCAATTTTGAGAGTGGGTTATAGACACCGTGAATCGCCGTCTCGTCTAAAAAGCTACAGTCTTTTGCTTCCATTACTTTTAGCCCCAATTTTGTTAGGCCGTCATCAGGAGACCTTCTGTAAAATGTGTTCTCTTCTCTACCATCATAGATGCCTATCACAGCCCACATATTATGGTCGTGGGGCATTAAAGACATCTCCGGCCCCCATATCAAATTCAAAACCGTAAGAT
>PCAV01000092.1 GCA_002730675.1 Rhodospirillaceae bacterium
GAAGTGTTGGTTCCAGGTCTTAAAAAATCAACTCTGAAGTTAATGGTTGGAACTCCACCTCCAACTTTCATAACCAGCGCATAATCTCCCGCAATGTCAATTAGCGCAGCAATAGCACCTCCATGATACTGCCCTGTCCCACGTCGGCGCTCAAATTCAGGTCGCATAGGCATCCTAATCACTATCGTATCTTCTTCTAAATTCATTGAGATCACTTCAAGTTTCATAAACCCGATGTAAGGCGAGTCATCTAATAGCTTTTGAACCTGCTCTTTATCTAATGGTTCTGCCATAAAGTATTTCCTTTTCTACTGAAGCCCCTAGGGGTTGATTACAACTTTTCCGAAAACTTCTCTTTCCTCAAGCAATCGAATGCCTTCCTTAGTTTCCGTTAAAGGGAGTTTTTTATCAATAACAGGTTCCATTTTCCCATCTCTAATATACTTCATAAGCTGTTCTAAATCGTCTCGTTCCCAACTATTGGATCCCAATAATTTTAGCTCAAAGGTCCAAATGAATCTAATATCTGTTTTAGGATCGAACCCAGCGGTTGCACCGCAAGTTAAAAGCCTTCCGCCCCGCTTTAAACTTCGAAGCGATGGAACCCATGTATCACCTCCGGTGAAGTTAACAACCATGGTGACGCCGCCTTCAAAACCCCTTCGTCCAGGCTTTCCATATAATTCATACACTCCCTTATGAAATTCATTGTTCATGTAAGTCATTGCATGATCCGCTCCGAGACTTTTCAATTTTTCCATTTTACTGTCAGAACTCGCGCAAACTACGACTTCTGCTCCAGCCATTTTTGCCAACAACAAAGCCCCCGTGCCAACACCTCCTGAGGCACCTAAAATTAATATTTTGTCATCGCTTGTCACTTGGCCAATTGTCATCATCATGCGGTGAGCAGTCCCGTAAGCAACCGGCAAGCTAGATGCTTGGTCAAATGATACACCGTCAGGAATACGTACCAATTGATGTTCTCTAACTCGGCAGAATTCTGCTAGACCACCGTGTATTGTTTCTCCAACTAATCCACCCTCAACGCGATTTCTTGGATCAATCAACACTCGCTCACCAATCTTCCAACCGGAGACATTTGCTCCTATCTCTGCTATTTCGCCAGCCACATCTAAACCACAAATCATTGGCATACTGATTTTTATGCCCGGCATTCCATTTCTAGTGAAGATATCATGATAGTTCAGAGAGGTTGATTTAACGCGAACGACAACATCATCTTTGCCACATTCTGGGTCCGGGAAATTTTCAACATATCCAAGAGCGTCAACACCCCCATGACCATTCAAGATAATTGCTCTCATTTTGAAAAACCTCTCATTTCCTAAAAATTAAATAATACCATAAAATTAGTTCACTACTTTTTAGTCTGGAAACCTAGCAAGTCATATGACCTCTTGCTTATTATCTTTTCATAGCGCTCTCCGCCCGCGCTGCGAGGCTCTTTCGGTCTATTTTGTTTGTTCCTGTGAGGGGCAACTTTTCCACAAAACTTACAACTCTGGGATGCTGATATGCTGGGCCATTTGCAAGTGCATACTGCTTAATACCATCTTCGCTCAGATCAGAACCTTCCCTCCTTACTACAAAAGCGACGGGCTTAAATCCCTTGATTTGATCAATCACTGGCACAACACACGCTTGCTCTATTTCGGAGTGACGTTCAAGCATCTTTTCTACCTCGGATGGATAAATATTTTCGCCTCCACAATTAAACATATCGTCGACTCTTCCAACAAAGTAGTGGAATCCATTTTCGTCACTTCGCATTATGTCGCCCGTTTTATACCAACCATCCTCACTAAACGCCTCTTTCGTCTTTTCGGGGAGTTTATTATAACCTGGCATTACAGCCGGATTTTTGCAGTGCAACTCTCCATACTTAGCATTGACATTATTTCCATCTACAAGCCTGGCTATGTTAGCTATAGGGTACCCTACGGAGATATCGGGTTGAGCAAGACCTTCTGGATGCTGACCATAAACGACCGGGCCTGCCTCAGTTGTTCCGTAGCCATTCGTGATTTTTGCATTTGGTAAAGTTCTTTTTATGTCTCGTACAAGCTGCTCACTTACCGGGGCAGATCCCATTCTCACAATGCGAACGGAAGAGAGGTTGGTCGTGCTCAGAAGATCATCCTCTCTAACAACCATCGCCATCATGGCGGCAACGGATGTTAACCAAGTGACTTTATATTTCTCAATTGCAGAGATATACTCTTTTGCATCAAATTGGGGTAACAAAACTATTTCTAGATGACCTGCAAAAGCAACTTTGCAAATCGCGAGGCCATTCATATGATATAAAGGCGCCGCGACTAACATTCTATGGTCTGATTCTGGTTTTTGTTTAAGGCGCATTTCAATGACCCAGAGATGTCCTTTGTGAGTTAACGGAACACCTTTTGGACGACCAGTGGATCCAGAGGTGTACAAGAACATCGCAACCTCGTCATCAGCAGGTCTAATAGTTTCATAATGACCATAATCTAGAAAGTCGCAAAAGTCATTACTGCCATTTGTATCAAAGACAATGAACTTATAACCAACAGGTATTTGGTGCCGACGGGCATCATCGGCAAAAATAAGCTTGCAATCTGCGTCAGATAAAATGAACTCAATAGTTTCCATTGGAAATTTATGATTTATGGGAACCGCAACCATCCCAGCTCTCATTATGCCTAAATAAGTAATCAGGAATTCAAGGCTATTCGCCGCAAGAATAGCTATCTTATCGCCACTCTCAAGCTGCAGGTTTTCAAGACCACGCGCTACAGCCATTGCCATTTCATCAATATTTTGATGAGTATATTCTCTCGGTTCACCACTCCTACTTAAATCAACTAAAGCTAATTTCGATGGATCAGCGGTTCGATCTACTAAATCGCCTAGATTAAATAAATTTTTCATAAGATAACTTTGGATCCGAATTTTAGTTTTCAAACTGCCTAACATTTTAATAAAAGCAATTAAAGAGGTATTTAAGTTGAAAACAAATCCAAGATAATTTTCTATCCTAAAAGGCTAAGAAATGTTTACAATTTAGTTCGAGGCTTTTCCAAGATTTTTTAGGGTATTAATTTCAGAGTCCACAAGATGAAATTTAAAAGAACACAAGTAGGAATAATAGGGGCTGGGCCGGCAGGTCTAACATTAGCGCGCTTATTATTTGAACGCGGGATAAGCACAGTCATTCTAGAAGCAAAAGATAGAGAATATGTAGAAAATCGAATACGCGCAGGCGTCTTAGAACAAGGAAGCGTTGAGCTTTTAGGACAAGCAAAATCCGATACTCGCTTGCAATCTAATGCCCAAATTCATAAAGGGATCGAAATAAGTTTGAACGGTAATCGCTATAGGGTTAACCTCGAAAAACTTTCTGGAGGAAAGCACGTAACCGTCTATGGACAAACCGAAGTTACAATAGATTTGATAGAGGTTCATACTAAGCGTGGTGGCGAGATAATTTTTGAAGCTTCAAACGTCATACCCAAAGATTTTGATACAAAAACTCCTGTTATTCAATATGAGAGCAACGGTGAGTTAACGGAACTACAATGCGATTTCATCGCAGGCTGCGATGGGTTTCACGGGATATCCCGATCATCAATACCACCCAGCAAACTTAAATTCTTTGAACGTGTCTATCCATATTCTTGGTTAGGTATATTAGCTGAAGCTCCACCCCCAAGTAAGGAGCTGATATATGCCAGCCACGAAAGAGGTTTTGCTCTCTACAGCATGCGGCCACCAACCAGGTCGCGATTATATTTGCAATGCGAGAATAATACAAACCTCGATCACTGGCCTGATGAACTTATCTGGAATGAACTGAGATTTAGATTAGGAATAAAGGATGCCACTTTAATTCAGGAAGGAGAAATAATTGAAAAAGGGGTAACACCAATGCGCAGCTTTGTCACCGAACCGATGCAATATGGAAATCTATTTCTAGCTGGCGACGCAGCTCATATTGTTCCACCCACTGGCGCTAAAGGACTAAACCTTGCATTATCCGATATATTTTACCTGTCAAATGCATTTACATCGTTTTATGATACAGGCTCAATAAGGGAACTTGAAAGTTACTCTAGAACGGCTTTATCTCGTATTTGGAAAACAGAGAGATTTAGCTGGTGGATGACATCAATGCTTCATAAAGCAAGTGAAACCGATAATTTTGAGAACAGAATTAGATTAGCAGAATTAGATTATCTTCTTTCTTCAGAGGCAGCATTATCTTCTCTGGCTGAAAATTATACCGGCCTTCCGTATTAATGTATTAAACTCTATTTTGTTTTGAAAGATTGAAAAACGTTTCAATATTTACATGCTGAAGTTTTATCAATGTCTACTGACAGATCAAAAATATCAAATGCAGCAAAATAGTATTTCACGACGATAGACTAAATGAAGCTGTTGCAGGATCCCAGACTACGTTCACTAAAGCATATCTCCCGTTACGACTTCGCAATAATTCTAATTCCCACATTGGGCGCCAATCATTAGAAGGTAGAGATTTAACACCCCAACGACTTTCTGGAATAGAATTTGTTGTTTTCGTAATATTAGCACATGACCGCAAAATAAATCCCGTGACACCACTACTTTCTGCTGCGAGTTGCAATCTTCTCCAAATTATCGACTCATGATTGTTAAACTGTGGCTTGTCATATGCAAGCTCAATAACTACCGCAGCAAGTTCAGAGCACTTGAGGCACTCTTCCATAACCCAATATTGGTCCATTTCTGATAAAACATTCGCTTGAATAAGTTGATTAGGATCAAAGCCTAACCAATATAACCCTGCAGCAGATAACTGACTATTTAATACTTTTTTTTTGCCAGAGCACCATAGCACCCTCTTGTCGTGATTGGTTACATTTAAAATTCGGACTAACAACGCGACCACAAACCCAAGCGACGACGCGTCCTTTGCATCTGTGTTTCTTGTGTTAATAATTTCATGCACTCGACCCAAACGCAAACCTTTGCCACCAAGGCACTTATCTAGCTTTTCAACACCAGTAAATACTGCAGCACGTTCTTTATTGCTACAGCTTCGCTCCATACGACGAATTTGTTCCCGTAATTGCTCGATACATACATCTTGGTTAGAAATTTCTCAATCCTCAAAAAATACAAATGTTCTTTCTTTGTTCTAACGCAACTGAAGATAAAAATAAATATTTTTCGGATAGATTTTTATTTTCTACCAAACCGTTTTGAACTCTTTGAACGGGGTTTTAATTCTTTTTATGTCCTGAAGAATTTCTTTTGGTATCTGCGGTCTAACATCTGTCGATGCGCTAGCATAGACCATGTCAACACACCCTTGATAACGTTTATTGACAACGTTAAATAGCTCATCATACCGACCGATTGCAGCAAATAAATGGAGAAGATCATCGGGAATTTGTGCAGCAATTTCATCCCATAATCCGTCCTTGGTCATCTGATTTAGCTTTCGTCCAAGATCACCATAGCCATGGTGATCAAACACAGGCCAATAACTTGGCGTGGAACCATAAAAAGCAATCCTGTATCGCAGCCATTCAACTGCTTTATTGACTTCCTCATCATCAGCTCCCGTAATTAAAAACCCTCCCCCGGTAACCTGAAAATTTTCTCTCTTTGTTGACGATGCTGCTAGCCCCTCTTCAATGCGTTTCATGGCAACATTCTCTAAATATGAGCGAGTGCAAAATGGGTGTAATCGCACACCGTCACAAAGCTCTCCAGCTAGCCTAAGTGTGTGAGGTCCGACAGCAGCGATAGTTATAGGTACAGGCCCAAAATGTTCTGATTCGGGAACAAAATTAGGCGTCATCAAAGTAAACGTATAATGTTCACCCCGAAAATCTAACTTTTCACCTAATTCCCAATGCCTCCAAATAGCCCTTAATGATTTTACATACTCCCTCAGCCTGGGTGCTGGCGCTGACCATGATGTTGAGAAACGTTTTTCGTTATGAGGCTTAATCTGCGGTCCAATTCCCAATACAAACCTACCTCTTGACGCTTTCTGTAAATCCCAACAGGTATTTGCAACAACCATTGGGGATCTTGGAAATGCAATGGCAACAGCCGTTCCTAAGCTTATTTTTTTTGTGTTAACAGCAGCCACGGCAAGTGGCAAAAAAGGTTCGTACTTGTTCTCCATTGTTGCCAACATATCAAAGCCCATATCCTCGGCAGCCTTGGCAGCAGAAGGGACAATGTTAAGGTTTTCCTGCGGAAGCGTGGTCATAACTTGCATTTTTATTACCTCTATTTTCTAGGGGAACTTAGTTCTAAAATTTCATTGCTTATTAATTATATTCAGCAGCTTATACTCTAACAAACACCATACGGAGCAATCTGGACTTGAACGCGGATAGGATGCAGACATTTCTATCCCCAAAAAAGAAAGAGAACAGAGAGAAATACAACTAAACAAATGCAAGATACAATAAAGCACAGGAGAGTATTCTTAATAAGTAATTTTCGTAAACAATAGGAAAAAATTTCAAACCTAAGGGANTTTAATTTAATGATTTTTTTTACAAGCGTTCTCAATTTTTACTGAGAATTTAAAACCGATAGATCCGCGTCACCAGAAAACATTTTCTTTACTACTAATTTCCTTAACGGCACCATTACGNCAAGTTAATAATATATCTATAAANTGGTCAAACAAACCAGAGGTAACAACTCCAGGAACTGCCGANAATTTAGAACNCAAGTCAGCGGTCTTTTCTTCATTTTTNATAAGACAGTCATAAATTACGTTGTTTGAGTCTGTNTTGAANATATTNCCCGTGGCTNCTTTTCGGAGGCNAACGCTCTTGAAAAGTGGCNCAATCGCAGCCGCACTCCACTCATGCCCATAGTCTATAATTTCTACNGGCAGGGGGAAAGCACCTANCTGAGTGACTTGCTTGCTTTCATCTGCCAAATAGATACGCTTGCCGGCTCTATAGGCTACTATCTTTTCCCATAGCAACGCACCTCCACCACCTTTTATCATTGAAAGGTTTCTATCCACCTCATCTGCACCATCTATGCAGATATCCAGCTCTAAATATTTATCAGGATCCACAACGTTCATGCGATTATCTCGAGCTTTCTTGGCACTGGCTTTAGAGGTAGCGACGATTTTTAGACTGCTGAACAGGCTTTCAACCTTACTCAACTCCGAAATAAATACGTCAATTGTTGATCCAGTACCCAACCCCAGAACCATGTCTTTTTCCAAGTATTCGATCGCGGCCTTCGCCAGTAGGGATTTTTGTTTGTCTTGATCCCTCTGATACATATTAACTCCCCACAATAGTTTTTATTATTTATATCAAAATGAAGTCTCAATATTTCAGTATTTAGCAGACAAAATCCATGTGATTATCNAGCCTAAATCACCGTAGCTCTTCCTCTATAATTTTAATTTGCAACGCNAGATATTTAGAATAAATCCTGCATTGGGCTAAACTCCCTGCCATAAACCATAATCCTTTTTGAGGAGTGGCTTTCCACATATTTGCCATTTCTCCATCGTCNCCTATGCCCCATATGTTGCCGACCTTNTTAGCAACTTTATCGCCTAAGAGNCGCGAGACTAATTCGGTTTGACTGTAATAACCGGTTGCTAAAACTAACAAATCGATCTTCTCAACATTTCCATTTTTCATCAAAATTCCGGTATCAACAAACCTCTGAATATCCTCAAACTGAATTAATTGAATTTTTCCATCAATTATGAGTTGAGAACAACCAGCATCAAGATAATATCCGCCACCTCGCCTTCTGTATTTCATCTGGTGACCGGTAAAATCTTCTCCCAAATCATGTTTAAAACCTCGTTTCTTTAACCCTGCAATCAATTCNCTATCAAATTCTGCCATTTTTTTAACGGCTAACTGATATCCTTCCACAATCAATGGGTAGGTAGCAACTGAAGCTATTAGATCACTATCTTCAAGNGATGCACCCTCATCATAAAGCGCATAGTTAAGCTTGGCACTCGGGTCTATGCTAACTACTGTAGACGNACCACGTTGGATCATACTGGTATAGACACCATTGCTATGTAAATCCTGAGCGACGTCGTGTCCGCTGTTGCCAGTACCCAGAACTGCCGCTCGTTTACCCGTCCATTCAGCTCCATTTGAAAAACCCTCTGAGTGCAAAATTTCCCCCCTAAAGTCACACAACCCGTCTAACTTTGGCTTGAACGGAATACCGCTGACGCCATTTGCAAAAATAATATGCTTAGGCTTTAGAATTCTCTCTGAATTATTATCTTGCCTGACCGTTGCAACCCAGTGTTCTGAGGAACNGTTATANTCGGCATTAATAAGTTCNGNTCCNGTCCAAAAATCCACTTGCATAACCTCTGCATACAACTCAAACCAGTTTGCAAGCATGTCCTTTGGAATATATTTAGGCCAAGTGGGAGGAAACGGTAGATAAGGTAAATGATTAACATGGATTTGGTTGTGCAAGGCTAACGAATGGTAACGCTTTCGCCAATTATCACCAATTCGATCATGTTTATCTATTACAAGAGTTTTTATTTCCAACTGAACGAGCCTCGCAGCCACTGCCAATCCAGCCTGTCCACCACCAACCACTAGAACAACNGGCTCNCTATCAGAAAATTTTATAGACTCNTGCCTTTGATCTAACCANTTGGAACCACCAAAATTCCTAGAATAGGCTTCTCCAGATGGACGNTTTAGTCCTACTTTTTCTTCAAAATTCTTAAGTTCNGAAAGNGTAGTTAAAAATGTCCAAGCGGTTNTNAGACTTTCTTCAGGCANACGAACNACCCCCTCACCNCTGCCCAATTTAGTTTTAAAGGTAAAGATAGCTTCAATCACNGGCCGACCCAATCTATTNACCAACCGGGGCTGTGTATGCTTATCTATGATTCTNAAAGAGTGCGCTTGAGCTATTTTCTGAAATGAGTTAAGGCCAAGACTGATTTCTTTGGCGCCTTCATATGGGGAGATCGTGCCAGTAAATGCTAAGAGATCCCGCCAATGGCTCTCTGAATGAAAGCAATCCTCAACATAGTTGGAATTGCCAGATTGTAAGGCCTTCTCAAAATGAGACAGCCAATCCTGAGCGATCTTCAAACATTGATCTTTGCGCATTTTTGTTTCCCTGAACTTTTCGATAGGGTGTTGAAAATATTATGCAACCTAGCACAAGTTAGAAACAAGGAATAAAGCGTATTGTTTCGATTGACCATAATTCTGCAGCGACCTAATCTTTACTCAATAGACTTGGAGGAAGACTCTTATTGGATACTCAGTTGTTTGTTGGCCTTTCAGGATACTTAGGACGCCCTGAGGAAGAAGGAGCA
>PCAV01000093.1 GCA_002730675.1 Rhodospirillaceae bacterium
GCTGCCTCAAATAACTTTTTTCGCATTTCAATCGATAGATTTGGTGCTGGCGCTTCCTCAATAACTTTTTGATATCTTCTTTGTACTGAACAATCCCTCTCAAAGAGGTGAACCACATTCCCCTTCTTATCTGCAAATATTTGAACCTCTATGTGACGCGGTTCGGTTATGAATTTTTCTAACATCAGATGATTGTCAGAAAACGCCGCCTCAGCTTCCCTCTTAGACGAGCTTACCGCAGCCTCTAAGTCGTCAAGACTTTCTACAATACGCATACCCCTTCCACCCCCACCCGCGCTGGCCTTAACAAGTATCGGGAAACCTATCTCATTAGCCATCTGCGATAGATATGAAACCTCTTGTTTTCCACCGTGATAGCCAGGGACCAGCGGCACACCGGCCGATTCCAAAAGTTTTTTGGCCTTTGATTTAGACCCCATTACCTCAATTGCACTCGCCGGTGGACCAACAAAAATAATTTTGGCAGCATCACATTCGTCTGCAAATTTTGGATTTTCGGATAAAAAACCGTATCCGGGGTGGATCGCGTCACTCTCTGTTTCTATTGCTGCACTCAGAACTTTATCAATTCGTAGATACGAGTCGGCTGAACTTGTTCCACCTATAGCAACCGCCTCATCGCAAGCTTCAACATGCAGCCCATCACGATCCACATCAGAGTAAATGGCCACAGTTCGAATACCCATTCTACGTGCTGTGGACGCAATTCTAAAGGCAATTTCACCTCTATTTGCTATAAGTAGTTTTTTAAACATTACTGTTTACTATCTTTCGCAACAGGCCATATCACAATGTTTAAGTTAAAAGCGTTGATAAACGAAAAGTATAAAAAACAAAATAGCTTAGTAAATTTTGTTGTTAAACTATTACAAAGGTTGTCTTTACCGTGTATCAATCCTTACAGAACGCAAGACGGTGACATCCAAAAATATTGAACCAAAGCCTTAAAAAAACAAATGGCGATTAAGTTACATAACCGGAACGAGTATAGGCTCCCAGGGCGCGAAGATTGGGCAACAATCCAAACTTTACTACCCTATCTGTGGCCAAGAAATGAATTAGACGTCAAAGCCCGTGTGCTGGCGGCGCTTTTATGTCTGGGCATCTCAAAACTTGCGACGGTTATGGTCCCAGTATTTTACAAGGAGGCAGTTGATCTTATTTCAGCTGATGGAAGTTTCCTCCTGACTTCATTAATTTGGATTTTGATAGCTTATGGAACGGTGCGAGTAGCGCAACAAGGTTTCGCAGAATTGCGCGAATTCTTTTTTGCTCGTGTTGGGCAGAGAGCTATAAGAAAGGTTGCTCTTAAAACATTTCGGCATCTCCACTCATTATCCTTGCGATTTCATTTAGACCGTCAAACTGGAGGACTTTCCCGCGCAATCGAGAGAGGCATCAAAGGGATAGAATTTTTACTCAACTTTATGCTTTTTAATATCATTCCCACTGTTATGGAAATTTGCCTAGTTTGCGGAGTTCTCTGGATCGTTTTTGATTTCTGGTATGCTCTAATCATTTTTGCGACTGTATCTATCTATATAACGTTCACGTTNGTNGTAACTGAATGGCGAATGAAGTTTCGGCGAAGAATGAACGANATGGACAGCCGAGCCAACACTCGCGCAATAGACAGTTTACTCAACTACGAAACAGTCAAATATTTCAACAATGAAAGATATGAAGCTGTCCGTTTTGATAGAGCTTTGAGGCGCTACGAAGACGCATCCGTATTGAGTAAAACCACGTTGTCACTCGTTAACATAGGCCAAGGATTTATAATAGCGTTCGGACTTACCGCCGTAATGGCTTTAGCAGGTTGGCAGATAGAAAGGAGTGAAATGACTGTTGGTGGGTTTGTTATGGTTAACACTTATCTTCTCCAACTATTCATACCATTGAACTTTTTGGGCTTCGTTTACAGAGAGATCCGTCAGTCACTTACTGACATGGAAGCTATGTTNAAATTATTAGACGAAGAGTTAGAGGTACTTGATCCTCATAATTCCGATTTTTTNACTGTAGAAAATGGNGAGATTATTTTCGATGATGTNCGGTTCGGCTATGACNGCAACAGGGAAATNCTAAAGGGTATTTCCTTCAAGGTGGGAAGCGGTAAGAAAGTTGCAATTGTGGGCCCCTCCGGAGCAGGGAAATCTACTATTGCTAGATTATTATTCCGTTTTTATGACGTTACGGCGGGTTCTATTAAGATAGATAAGCAAGATATCCGACAGGTATCACAAAACAGCCTTCGAAAAGTAATTGGAATAGTCCCTCAAGACTCAGTGTTATTCAATGACACTATTTTTTACAATATTGCTTATGGCAGGCCTGAGGCTAGCCCCCAAGAGGTTCAAAATGCTGCTGAACTAGCACAAGTGCATCATTTTATAATGGGCCTAACCGATGGATACAATACTCCGGTGGGGGAAAGAGGGCTAAAACTCTCTGGCGGCGAAAAACAACGGGTGGCTATTGCTAGGGCACTATTGAAAGATCCAAAAATATTTTTATTTGATGAGGCTACATCTGCCTTGGACACAACAACAGAAAAAGAAATTCAAACAAGTTTAGGACAAATCTCATCCGGGCGTACAACATTAGTCATCGCACATCGACTTTCAACAGTAATTGATGCAGACGAAATTCTGGTTTTGAGCGATGGCAAGATAAAGGAGCGGGGTCAGCACTCCTCTTTACTCAACTTAGATGGCTTGTATGCTGATTTGTGGCGCCGCCAGCAAGATGGAGAGTCCCAACAAAATATTCCTACAGAACACGAAATTCCTTCAAACTAAATACATATAGAAGCAATAATAGTCGTAGACATCACGCAGAATTCCGGAATTTATCCGATATAACGCAATAAATATTAATGTTTATTACGTTTTGAAGTCACTTCTCGACATTAAATTACGCATCAAGCATAATTACTACTGTGCGAGTGGGTTCTATCAAAAGTAAGCAGACGTGATCTCAAAAACGAAACATGTCAAAAAAGCTGATCTTCGAATTTTACAGTCCTTAGAGAAGAAGGTCTTATGGTTATCCATGTGGATGATTCATAATGCTAATCATTTGCGTGACAGTATTGATGGGTTGAAAGTTGGAGGTCATCAAGCCTCATCAGCATCCATTACGACAATTATGACAGCACTCTACTTTAACGTTCTAAGGATCGAGGACAGAGTCGCTGTAAAACCCCATGCGAGCCCAGTCTTTCATGCCATACAATATATGTTGGGCAGACAGACAGAAGATAAATTAAAAGCTTTCAGATCGTTGGGAGGAACTCAATCGTATCCATCACGTACAAAAGATACCGACGGTGTTGACTTTTCCACTGGTTCGGTTGGCCTAGGCGTTGCGATGACGCTATTCGCATCGATGGTTCAGGATTACACCAGATTGAACGAAGTGGTAGATAAACATCCCGATAAAGTAAATGAGCCTGGCCGGATGATTGCAGTAATGGGTGATGCAGAACTTGACGAAGGCAACATATACGAAGCAATGCTAGAGGGCTGGAAGTATGATGTTCGCAATCTCTGGTGGATCATTGATTACAACAGGCAAAGTTTAGATGGTGTTGTCTCAGACGGATTATTTCGGAAGATTCAGGATTTTTTTGACAACGTAGGGTGGAACGTAGTTCCTTTAAAGTACGGCAAAAAGCTTGAACAAGTCTTTGCTTTGCAAGGCGGAGACACGCTACGACAATGGATAGATGATTGTCCTAATGATCTATACAGCGCTCTAACCTTCAAAGGACAAACAGGCGAAAAAGATGCATGGCGCACCCCTTTAAAAAAAGATCTGAGGGGTGTTCATGGCATTAAGTCCATTCTTGAAGACCATGATGATGAAAGGCTGCATACGTTAATGACAAATTTAGCGGGCCACGATATGGAAGCTGTTCTGGAAGCTTTTCATAGTGTTGCTGATGATACACCCCAGTGTTTTATAGCTTACACAATCAAAGGTCATGGAACCCCACTAGCCGGGCACCGAGACAATCACGCTGGGCTTATGAACTTGGAACAGATGGATATATTTAGAAATAAAATGCAAATACCGGAAGGTTCGGAATGGTCAGCTTATGACAACCTTTTGATAGAACCCAAAACAGCAAAAAATTTCTGCTTACAAGCCCCGTTCAATAATAGGCCATCCCAGGAAAACGAGCCTCCAAAAATAACGATACCGGATAATCTACCGTTAAGTTTCCGATCATCAACTTCTACGCAAGCGAGTTTTGGTAACATTTTACATGAACTTAGCCGCGGCAACACAGATCTTGCATCGAGAATAGTTACAACCTCACCCGATGTATCTGTCTCAACAAACCTAGGACCATGGGTCAATCAGCGAGGCGTTTTCAGCCTCGATGTTCGGAATGATGTTTTTCGAGATGAGAAAGTGGCATCCGCCCAAAAGTGGCTTCGACATGGTACAGGACAACATTTTGAGCTTGGAATAGCGGAGAACAACCTCTTTATTATGTTAGCGGCCCTTGGCCTTTCGGGTCCACTTTTTGGGACTAGACTTCTGCCTATAGGAACATTGTACGATCCGTTCATTGCGCGGGGCTTAGATTCCCTTAACTACGCGTGTTACCAAGACGCCCGTTTTATGTTGGTGGCAACCCCCGCCGGAATAACGTTAGCTCCCGAAGGCGGCGCGCATCAATCTATCTCCAGTCCTCTAATAGGCATTGGACAGCCGGGCCTTTCCTCTTATGAACCCGCCTATGCAGACGAACTAGCTGTGATTATGAGATGGGGTTTTGATTATATGCAGGCAAAAAACGGGGGCTCTATTTATCTTCGTCTCTCAACGAGAGCAATAGAGCAACCATCACGAGAGATGAGTTCAGATCTGGAAAGCCGAATTATCAAGGGCGCTTATTGGCTTATTCCCCCTGCTGACGGTGCGAGAATTGCTATAGTTTATTCAGGTGCAGTGGTCCCAGAGGTGATCGAGGCTTATGAACAAATCAAGGAAGAAATTCCTGGACTGGGAGTAATGGCAATCACCTCTTTTGATAGGCTTTATCATGAATGGCAAAGGTCACAAGTGGATGATGTGGAAGGAGGAAGTAATACTGACTGTCATATCATAAACTTACTCGCTCCGCTGCACAGTGATGCTGTATTAATAACGGTTCAGGACGCACATCCAGCAACCCTTTCATGGCTTGGGTCTGCTACCGGACGTAAATTGTTACCCCTAGGGGTCACAGAATTTGGTCAGTCGGGAAACATACAAGATTTGTACCGCGAATACGGAATTGGTGTTGACGCCATAATTGATGCAGCAGCTCGAGCTAGTATAAAAAATTCACCTTCATTATCAACCTAGGGTTTAAGTGAAAATAAGTTCCTCGCCACATCCAAATCTTGTGGATGATTGACATTGAAAAAGGGATCTACCTCCCCCGGCATAAAGTCAACCACCTGGAGATTGTAGCGTGATGTCCAAACGTCAATCCGCCGAATACCTTCTTTCATTATAGCCTGACGCAAGTCTTCCATAAGAGGCACATACCACAAGCCAAAGACTGGATGAGAACGTCCTTTTGAAGACGCACAAACGAGTTCTGCGCCCGTCTTTTCGATCGTGCCTAAAAACTTCTGTATCAAATCCATCGGTAAAAACGGCGTGTCCGCAGCAAAGGTCGCAATCCAATTTGATCCCGGAGCATTTTTTTTAGACCATTCCATTCCAGCTAACACACCGGCCAATGGACCCGCAAATCCGTCAATAGTGTCCTCAACAAAAGGCAAATTGACGAACTCAAATAAAGTAGTGTCTTCGTTAACATTTAAAATGAGGCGGTCAACTTGAGGGCTTGCTCGTTTAATTACATGCTCCAGCAAAGTGTCTTTGCCCAAGCTCAGGAGGGACTTGTGACCACCACCCATTCTCTGGGACCTCCCTCCTGCCAGGATTACTCCTACAACGTTATTTTTTTTGCTCTGCAAATTATCCCGCAATCAATTGACACCAGATCAATTTCCTTATCACTTATCTCATTAAGTAGGGGCATCGTAGATTATTCTCTCCGTACCGCTCAGCACTATGAAGCGCCGTCCCTTTGCTCGCCCGACAAGGGTCAAGCCCGCCTCCCGAGCCAGCTCCACTCCCCATGCCGTAAAGCCGGACCTTGAAACTAGAATAGGAATCCTCATTTGGACGGTTTTTATAACCATCTCACTCGTGAGACGCCCAGTTGTGTAAAATATTTTATCTATTGGCTCTATTTTGTTTAAAAACATGTAGCCCGCAATTTTATCGATAGCATTGTGTCGTCCAACGTCCTCCATATAAATTAAAGGATGGTTTTGTTTGCAAAGTACACAACCGTGGATAGCGCCTGCCTCTAGATAGATGCTTGGGGTATTGTTAATTTTTTTCGATAATTCATAAATCCAAGATGTTCGAAGCCTTTCTGATGATGATAAGGAAATGCTATCAAGCTTATCCATAAGGTCACCAAAAACCGTGCCTTGCGCGCAACCAGAAGTGATCGTTTTTTTCTTGAGGACTTTTTCAAAATCTGTTTCTTGGTCCGTTCTAACCACGACCACGTCGAGATCCTCTTCATAATCTATACCAGAAATTTTATCACCTCGCCTCAACATGTTTTGATTTAATAAAAAACCAACAGCCAATAACTCTGGTTCGTCACCTATTGTCATCAAAGTCACAATCTCTTGGCTATTAAGAAAAACCGTAAGTGGCTTTTCCGTGACTACCGAAGTGATAAGCCGATCCCCATTATGATCAACACCCTCCAATTTCTTGGTAAGTCTAGGGTCATTAGGCTTTGGAGCGAGAATATATCCATTCGGACTCTTTGACATTGTATAACCTAATTTCCTTAACGGCTTGGCGGTGAGTTTAAATTATGAAACCGACGACGCTAGGGATAAGATCACATTCAAGGCGATAAGAAGCAAGTAATTTACAAGGCTTTTACCTTTTGATCTTCCAGGATCATATCAGAAGCCTTTTCTCCTATCATGATGCATACGGCATTAGTGTTGCCAAAAACGGCCGTAGGCATGATTGAAGCATCCGCTATTCTTATGTTTGTTAGACCGTGAATTCTGAGCCTTTCATCAACAACGGATAACTTATCGGTTCCCATCCTGCAAGTGCTTGTCGGATGCCAATTGGATTGCACGAGATCTCTCGCGGCGTCTAAAA